>JAGQSP010000522.1:0-1669 GCA_020439485.1 Acidimicrobiales bacterium
CCGCTGGGTTGGGGATGACCCTCGGGTTGCCAGCCTGCTGGAAGTTGACGTCGTGGGGCGTGATCTGTCCGTAGGGGACCGTCACGGTGTCGCAAGCGGGCGTGATCCAGCCGATGATGTCGGTGTAGCACACCTCGTGTTCACCCGGCTCGATGCCCATCCAGTCGAGGCCCCAGCGTTGTCTGGGCTCTCCGTCGATGACGATCTGGGTGGGCAGGGCCGGGGTGGTCGTCAGCCGCAGCTGCCCCAGAGCGGGCTTCGGCAGTTCGGCCAGGCCGGCCTGCACGGTGTCGTGGGTGCGCAAAATTCCCCACATGCCTCCCTCTAGGAATGGCATGCGGTAGTCGCCGAACAGATAGTCGGCGCCGGACTCGACACCGCCACCCGCCCCGTTGTGCAGCACCAGGTCGAAGGTCTCTCCAGGCAGCAGGCCCTTGGCCGCCAGCAGGTCGGATCCGGTGATGTCGTTGTCCCATGGGAACAGATGGCCGCCCACCCCGAACACGTGTGCCTGCATGCCGGCTGCCATCCCGAGCCTGAACACGACCTCATCGCCGACGTAGGCCTCGAACAGGTTGGCCGGATCGCCGTGTTCTGCGGTGCTGAACGCCAGTTCGGTAGCTGCCAGGTCCATTCGGCCACCATCTCGAAGCGGGTCCGTGGCGTAGTTGATGGCAGCGGGCTGACGAACGAACTCCGGGTACGGCATGGAACTGGAGCCGATCTTGTCGTCGGCATCCTGGAACAAGGCGACGAACTCGCGGAACGAACTTCCGTCGGCCCTCACGATGATGGCTTCGAGCCCGGTCTCGATTGGGGTGGCGGTCGACGTATCTAGCCAGGTCGAGCCGGCGGGTTCGACGATGATGGCTCCGAATCCGCCTGCCAGCAGCACCAGCTCGATGTTGCTCAGGTCGTAGATCATCGCCATACCGACATCGGCCGAATCGGCGTAGTACTGGAAGTCCTGAGACCCGAAGATCGGAATGGACGAGTCCTCGTTGAATCCGACCGCCATGCCAGACGATTGCTGTACGTCCGACGTCAGCTCGCCGACGTTGAACACCACGCGGTGGTTGGCGTTGTTGTTCACCGTGATCTCGAGACACTCGCCCTCCTCGACCCGCAGCACAAGCGGCTCGAGCGGCTTGACACCATTGAGGATGTCGATGACGTCGCTTGTCAGCGCGAAGGCCGTGGTCGCGACTTCGCCGGCGGCGAGAGGCGGGGTGAACGCCGTGATGTCGTAGGTACGTATCGGCGCGTCGCCAGGGCACACATCGCCGGGGTTGTTGGCTACGTCTGGGGCCAGTCCGGTGAAGGTCTGGTTGGGGAAACCGTTCCCGGACGGTGGCGCGGCCACGTCGGGAAGCGGCATCAGGTCGGGCTCTTCTCGGTCGTGCACCCGAATGATGCCCCAAGCGCCCATGTCGGTGTCCTGGGCTTTGGTGCTGTAGTAGAGGTAGTCGCCGGGAAGGCCTGCGGACCCACCGGCGCCATCGATCAGCACCAGATCTTCCCTGGCCGAGATCCCGACCGAAGATGTTTCTTCGACGGCACTGTTCGGATCCCAGCGGTCCTCGAGATAGCGGTGGCCGGTCACCCGTAGCGCTCCAACCCGCTCGACGACGCCGAGGTTGCGGACCACTACGTCGTCGCCGACGTAGGC
>JAGQSP010000522.1:1760-4010 GCA_020439485.1 Acidimicrobiales bacterium
CGAACTCGTTGAGTCCGTCGACGACGTTGGCTCCGTTGTGCAGGAACACCATGAACTCACGGAAGCTGCCCGACTGGCCCACCCCGACGCTGGCGCTGGCCGGAGCGTGGATGTCGGCGACCGTTCCGGTGCGGACTTCGGCCCCTGTCTGGGGGTCGTGCCAGGTAGAGCCCGCGGGCTCGATGATGTGGGCTGCGAACAGGCCGTGGAACCAGTTGTTGAAGTCGACGTGGTCGTGGAAGAACACGGTGCCGGCCTCGGTGTCGGAGTACCAGCGGTACTGCACGAACTCGACTCCCACGGCCTCGCCGAGGGCGTGGTCGTTCTGCAGCGGAGCATCGAGCGTTATGGACGTCGGTGTCAGGGCGACGATGTTGCGTATCTCGGTGCACGCCCGGTCGGCGTTGTCAGGATCGGCCACCGGTGCTCCCGTGGCCGGGTCGCACATGCCTTCACCCAAACCCACGCCGATCGAGATGCCGACCCGCAATCGGTCTGTGTTGGTGACGGCTATGACGGTGTCGCCTACGCCCGCCGCGGCTGTGAGCGTGCGGTTCTCGGACTCGTAGGGCCTCACAGACTGCTCGTAGGACATGCCGGTGATGACGCCGTCGGATGCCTGTGGGTCGAACTGCACGAAGTGGGTGTGCATGTTGACCTTGGCGAAGTCACCGTGGTTTACGTCCTCCTGCTCGCTGGTGAGGATCACGTCTATGCAGTCGCCGACGTTGGACCGCAGCACCAACGGCTCGGCCGTCTGGGTACCCGCCCTGATCTCGTCGACGTCCTCACTCAGGGCATAGAGCATCCCGAGGGGGTCGGTGACTGCGTCGGTGATCGGGATGGGCACGTCGATGGCGGTGACCGGATAGTCGAGTATTCGCCGCCCGGGCACCTGGGTGTCGGTCGGACAAAGACCATCGGGTCGCGTTCCGGTGACGTCGGAACCCAGCCACGGGGTGCCCGAATGCCCGTTGGGCGAGAACGGCGGTCGCTGGTTCAGATGGGGCCTGAACAGGGGCCACGCATAACGTCCGTTGCTCAGGTTGAACTGGACCTCAGGCCTCACGCCCGGAGTCGGAGACTCGTAGTTCGGCCAAACCGTGGTGTCGTCGGGTTCGCCCAGTACCAGGGGTTGGCGTGGGTCTCCGCCGACGTATTCGATGGTCCAGTCCCACACCGTGGCGTCCTGGTCGTCGATGCGCACACCCTGGGGTGGCAGCAGCGAGGCGACGTAGTCCTCGATGGCGAGTTCGGAGGGCAGGTCGGCGTCGATTGCCGGAACCAGCGTCTGGCCGTCGATGACCGTCCCGATGAGGTCTATCGAGTTGCCTGCGGCTGCCACCGGCGGCGGCAGGTATCCAGCATCTGGCGGCATTACCGCGAGGTCGGCTTGTTGGGTGTCGAAGACCCGCCAGAACGACCACATGCCCGATACGTAGTGGGGGCCGATGTGGCAGTGGAACAAGAAGTCGCCTGCGGCCTGCTGGCAGCCGCCCGCACCACATGCGTGCTCGAGGTTGAACGTCTCGCCCGGTCCGACGGCCTGGCTGTCGAGGTGCGTCGACTGCACGTCAGCCGGCTGTTGTTTGTCGAGGCCCGACGCGAAGTTAGAGGTCGAGGCCCCAGGGTTGCGCGGCCAGCGATCGCCGCCACCGTGCAGGTGATAGACGTGGAACATCTCACTGCCGGGGTGCGTGAGTCGGGTCTTCGTCGGTTCGCCGAGGTACGACCGCGGAATCGGCGTGGCGGGGTCGCCGAACGTGTACGACGAGTACGCCAGGGACTTGTCGGCGCCAAGCCCAAGGCGGTTGCGGAACGGCTCGCTCCGGTAGTTCAGGGCTCGCGAGGCCGGCCGATACGAACCGGTGATGTCGTCGACCAGCGGCAGCGGGTTGTCGTTGGCGTCGAGGACTTCGAAGATCTCGTCGCCGACTTCGTGCATGTTGATGACGAACTCGCGGAAGTCGACACCGCGGGGATCGACGATGATCGCTTCCCATCCACTCTCGATCTGGACCGAGGAGTCTTCCGGGTCCAGGTAGATCGAGCCCGCGGGCTCGATCACGAGGGTTCCGAAGAGGCCATGCGCCATCGTTTGGCGGGGGTCGTTCATGCTGTGGAAGGTGTAAGCACCTTCCACAGCCGGATCGGACGGAATCGAGAATCGATAGGTCAGCGTGGCGCCAGGAGCCGCCAGGGTGTCGGGGTTGAGGCCCACGAAGCCGGCACCGTTGGCGGCGGTGTAGG
>JAGQSP010000523.1 GCA_020439485.1 Acidimicrobiales bacterium
TGTGGCACAACGGTCAAATATCAGGGTTTGTTTGACTTTATTTAGGGTTGTGACTACTTTGCGTGACCGTGACATCACACGGGGGACACACCTCCGGCGCTGTCGGTAATCGACACGCCGGGCGCGGCATCTTTGCGATCGCATCGCTGGCGACTCTCGCTGCGTTCGCGGGCTTGGTGCTGGTGGCGCTGATGCTCTTCGGTGGTGGTCCGGCCATCGGGCTGCAGACCGAGGCGAGCGCCGGCGAGCTCTCGGTGTGGGTCGATCGGTACGAGTGGCTCGAACACGACCACGACGCCCACGACCACGGTGACGACGAAGACGAAGAGAGCGAACCCGATCCGACCTCACAGGCTCTCGACGAGATCCGCGCCAACGCCGGATTCGCGATGCCTTCGAGAATGATGCCGGGCACACCCGACGAAGGCTTTCAGAGACTCCAGGTCAACCTGAACGTTCTGAGCCAGGGCGCCGCCCAACCGATAAGCCCCGACGATTTCCGCCTCGAGTCGACCGAGGGCAAGACCTGGCCCTCACTGCTCGGGGGCACCTTCGTTCCGACGAGCCTCGACACCGGACAGGCCTTGTCGACGGTGGTGGCGTTCGACGTCCCCTACGACGACGCAGCGCTGGACATGTTCCTCATCTGGACCAACGGAGTCGAAGAGCTCCGCTTTTCGCTCAATGGGAGCACCCATGCACACTGAGCCACACTCCAAGACCAAGTCGCTCGATCGGCCTAGGCCCGTTGGTCAAGAATCCAAACTGATCACCGCCGCGATCACGCTGGTGTTGGCCGCCGGCGTGGTCGGCTGGCAGCACTTGCTGCACGCCACCCTGCTGGTGCGTTCCGACGACGCATGGTCTGCCCACCTCCCTCACCTGATGCGAGACATCGCCCTTGCCATACCGCTCGCCACCGTGGCGGTCGTGAGCGGTCGCAACATCTCCTCCCTCGTCGATCGCTCGGGCCGCCCCTGGCCAAGGGCAGCCCTCACGAGCTTGATCTTCTCGATGACCATGCTCATCGGGGTGCCCATTCACGGCAAGATCGATGCGGCGTTCGGCGGCCATGTCGAAACGGGACCGTGGCTTTCGCACGCCATTCGTGATGCTCTCGTCGGGCAACTCGTCGCTTTCCCACTGCTGGTGCTCGCGATCTATGCGTGCACGAATCCGGCCGAGGTGTTGACGCGACGCATGGTCGTCCGCGCCGCTGCCGTTACAACAGCGGTGTGCGCCCTGGCGATAGCCGGCGCCGGCGGAATCGTCGTCGTCGCCTCCGGAACGATCCTGGTGATGCTGGTCTCGGTCGAACGCCCAACCGCAACGCGCATTGCGCTTGCAGGCGCACTGATGGCCGGGTCCCTTGCACTGCCTGGACCCATCGGGCTCAGCGACCCCTCGCCCGCGGCTGCCGCTGTCGACGCGGACGGCTGCGAGGTCGGTGCCAATGTGCGCACCTACGACGTCGCTGCCATCAACGTGGACATGGTGCTCAACCGCTTCGGCGACCACGACCCGACGGCGATGATGTACGTGCTCGAGAACCGCATCGCGGACGTTCGCGCTCAGGAGGCGTCCGGCGAGGTGACACCGGGCCTCCGCAAGGATCCGATCCAGGCCCTGGTCATCAGGGCCAACGTAGGCGAGTGTCTCGAGATCAACTTCCGCAATGACCTGGCGATCGACGCGTCGATGAACGTCATCGGTCTTCCCTACACCGCCGCCAACGGTGCCGG
>JAGQSP010000048.1:0-2061 GCA_020439485.1 Acidimicrobiales bacterium
GCGTGCATCGGCTGCGGCGCTTGCGTCGCCGCTTGCCCCAACTCGGCCGCACAGCTGTTCACCTCGGCCAAGCTCAGCCACCTGAACCTGCTGCCGCAGGGCCAGGCCGAACGCTGGAAGCGCACCGAGGCCATGGTCGAGACCATGGAGCAGTTCTTCGGGTCGTGCACCAATCACGGCGAATGTGCCGAGGCCTGCCCCAAGGAGATCAGCCTCGACAACATCGCTTGGATGAACCGCGACTACCTGAAGTCCAAGATCAAGAACCGCAAGCTGGCCGGTCAGGTCTTCCCATAGACCCTCGCGGGCCGCGATCGCATCTGCACCCGAGAGGTGCCAGACTAGAGCGGCGTCAATTTCGGAGGGGTCGATGCAGTCGGTTGTCCAGACCGAACAACTGACAAAGCGCTTCGGGTCCACCACCGCAATCGATCAGCTGTCGATGGAGATAGTCGGCAGCGACCGAGTGTCGATGGTGGGCCAGCCGGGCGCGGGCAAATCGACGCTTCTCCGGCTGCTGGTAGACCTGGTTCACCCCACCTCAGGCCGGGCCAGAGTGGCCGGCTTCGACACCCGACGGGCCTCCTACCAGGTACGTCGAGCCACAGCGTGGGTGCCGGCTCAGGTTCATCTGCCTCAGAACCTGAGTGTCGAGAAGTTCCTCGATCGCTCGGCCCAGTTCCGCCGCACCGATCCGAACCGGGCCGCCAGACACCACATACTTCCTCGCCTCGACTTGGCACCCGACGACAAGATCGCCGACCTCGATCAGTCCGAATGCCACGCGTTGGCGATGGTGGCAGCCTTCCAGCGGTCGCCGCAGGTGGTGCTGCTGGACGAGCCGCTGGCTCAACTGGGCCGACATCGCTGGGTCCTGGACAAGCTGATCGAGGTCAGCGGGCCGGGCACGACCATCCTGGCCACCGCACGGGATCTGACGCTCGCCGAACATCTCGGTGGCCCTGTGATGCTGCTGGACAGGGGCAAGATTGTTGCCACCGGGTCGCTGGAGGGGTTGAGGCGGCGGGCCAGGCATCGCAGCGAACTCGAGTTCTCCCAACCGCCCGACCAGGCCTGGGTAGCGGCTCTGCCCGGGGTACTGGCGGCGGCCGTAGACGGAACAAAGGCGCGTGTGTTGTATGCCGGCGAGCCCGAGAGGTTGGTCAGCGCCGCCCAAGGCGCAGGCCTCGATCGTGTGACCCACCACGACGCAACCCTCGACGAACTGTTGGTCGACTACCGGATGCTGGCGGAGCGCAAGCGATGATGGCGCGTCCTCGCGTAGGGGTGGCAGCACGCCACTACCTGTCCGATCTGCAGCCCTACACGGCCCTGTGTTCTGCGGTGCTAGCCGTCGTCGGCGTGGCTTCGGTCGCTTCGGCACCTGTCTTGCTCGAGCGCGATGGGGCCGCAACCGCAGCCAGCGAGCTACCCGCGCCGGCCTCGAGACTGCTGGGCCTGAGCGTCGGCCAGTCTCTCGACACCGGCATCGGCCACCTGAACGCGACCTTCCTGTCTCTGGCGTTGCCGCTGGTGCTCATCGCACTGGGAATCGTTGGCGCTTCGAGGGCGCTCGCCGGGGCGGCCGGGTCCGGCGAACTCGAGTTGCTCGTCTCGAATCCGGTCACCCGGTCTCAGCTCCTGGTCGAGCGCTTGCTAGCCGTGAGCGCGGCCCAGGTGCAAGTAGCCGCTCCGGCGGTACTACTGGTCGCCGTCGGTTCTCAACTGGGCCAGATCGACGTGGGAGCCCTTACCGTTCTCGGAGCTGGGATCAAGGCGATGGTCCTCGCGACATTCATCTCGTCGATTGCGATGATCGCTTCGGCTGCGTCATCTGGGGTGCTGATGCCAGCCGCCGTGGGCGCACTTGCCACAGCGGCCTCTTTCGGTGCCGTGGCCTTCGACTTTGGTTCGCTGTCTCCGGTGGGCCTGGCGTTGGGCGAAGCCCCGGCTGCCGGAGGTGCCTGGCTCGGGACCCTCATCGCCCTCGTCGCCGTTGGTGTCATAGCCGCCCTGGCCACCGTTGTGTTCGACCGGCGCGACATCTGCTGATCAGCGGCT
>JAGQSP010000048.1:2110-2324 GCA_020439485.1 Acidimicrobiales bacterium
TGCGAACGCTTCAGGTCCAGCAGGAACCGCATAGCCTCGCCCACGGCCGGGCCAGGGCCGATGCCCAGGTGCTCCATTACCTTGGCTCCGTCGATCTCGGGACGTTCGGCCTTGCGGGCCTCGTCGCGAGCCAGGTCAGCTATGCGCAGCTCGAGGTCGTCGAGCGCCTCGTGGAGAGCGGCCACGCGACGCGGGTTGCGGCTGGTGCAGTCGC
>JAGQSP010000524.1 GCA_020439485.1 Acidimicrobiales bacterium
TTCGGTGTTCATGTCCGTTCTCCTTCGTGGGTTGTGGTGGACATGACCCGATGCTGCGCCTGTCTGAGGTGAGGCATCATCGCTCCCCCACCGATCTCACCCGGGTGAGCGATCAGCGCGACCTCGATCAGTACCCCTCGAAGCGTGCACCAAGGGCAGTCATATCGGCGGGGTCGCTGGTCAAGATGAACGTGCCCAACTGCTCGGCCACAACCACCAGATGGGCATCGACCACGTCGCTTGCGCCGCTACGAGCCAGCTTGCGTCCTACCGACACAGCCTCGTCCAGCGCATGTACCTCGAAGTACCGAACAGCGCGGGCGAGGTTGGCCTGCCTGGCGGGATCGCGCCAAACCTGGGCCAGCACCGGGTGAGTGGTGTGGAGCTCCGCACCGCGTTCGACTGCCCGCTTGATGAGCGCCCACAATCGCGAGTTCAGTTTTTGGCCATCGACGATGAACGGCCCGGCGTCGACGATCAACGGCCGACACCCTGGCGATCGAGGACCTCGTCGGCCCAGTCGAGATGCGCCTGATCGATTGGGCCTTCCTGCGACTCCCACGAAGCGATCAGGTCCAGCATGGCCTGGCTGCGGCGCCGCCGTTTCACCTCGGCCAACAGCGACCGCTTGATGGCGAGTTTCTTCGTGCCATCGATGGCGACGAGCTCGGCGAGAGCTTCTTCCATCTCGTCGTCGAAGTTGATCGTGGTCTTGCTAGCCATATAAAGATGGTAGCTAGGCCATACTTGTATGGCAATCGCTGGCCGGATCGCTAGTGGACCGAGCCGCCCATCACCTCGGCCACGGGCAGCAGATCCATCCACGCCTGCTGGCGAGGGCGATGCACGTCGGGTGCCACCAGCGACGGGAACTTGGCCATTGGTGTGAAGACGACCTTGCCGCCCTGGAGCCCCACCATCGAACTTGCGGTGTCGCCGGCCAGCGCCTGTTGCACGACGTGCTCGATGCTGGCCCAAGTGAGCCTGGTGGCCTGAATGCGGTCGAACGGCGACGGGTCGCCGCCCTGTTGAACGTGCCCCAGGATCGCTCCTCGAACGTCGAACAGGCCCTCTCCCTCGCGCTCGAACAGCGCCTTGATGAAGGCGGTCGTGTACACCTCGTCGGCGTGCTCGCTGCGAATCACCAGGCCCAGACGCTTGCCGTGCTCGAACCCCCGCTTCAGCTCGGCCAGGTCGGTCTCGAGGTCGCGAAGCGAGATTCCACCCTCTGGCAGGTAGACGTGCTCGGCTCCTGTGGCCAGCCCGCTCATCAGCGCCAGGTAGCCACAGTCGTGGCCCATCACCTCGACTATGAACGTCCGCCGCGACGCCACCGCCGACTGTTTGATCTTGTCGACGTCCGAAACGATGCTGTTCAGTGCGGTGTCGGTGCCGATGCTCAGCTCTGATGCCGGAAGGTCGTTGTTGATCGATGCCGGCACGCACACCACCGGAACGTCCAGCCCCGGCACGACCTTGGCCAACTGCTCCATGTCGTACACCGACTGATAGCCGGCCCATCCGCCCACCATCAGCAGTCCGTCTATGCGGTGAGCCCTGATCTGATCTGCGACCTCGGCAAGCATGTCGGCGGTGGCGACCGAGCGGCTGGTACCCAGTTCGGCGCCACCGCTGCCGACCCAGCCGGACACGCTCATCCAGTCCATCTCTTCGACGTCGCCGCGGGCCAGGCCGCGAAATCCACGGCGCACACCCATAACCGTGTGGCCCATGTCCAGCCCGGCTCTCACCGCGGCGCGAACCGCGGTGTTCATCCCCGGGGCCGGGCCGCCCCCGTGCACAACGGCGAGCCTCAGGGTGCGCTGCCCTGGCGCAGGGGTGTGTGGCCGCGACCGCACCATCGTGCGCACCATGTGGAACGAGTCGCGGAAGCTGCCACCGCGCATCTCCATCGCCGTCTCGTAGTCGCGCTCGGCGATGACCGAAGCCACCGACTTGGTCTTTGCGACGTTGTCCATCAGGTTCGAGCTGACGATCTCGTTGCCCTTGATACCCACCATCTGGGGTTCGCTGGCCGGATCGGCCACCAGCTGCTGTACGGCTGCGTAACCCAGCACCGTGCTGAGGAAACGGTCGAAGGCGCTGGGCGAACCGCCGCGCTGCACGTGGCCCAGGCTGGTGACCCGGGTGTCTTCGCCGCGGAGGTCCTCGAGCACCTCCTTGACCTGTTGGGCGG
>JAGQSP010000525.1 GCA_020439485.1 Acidimicrobiales bacterium
CCATCGCCCTCAGTTCGCGCGCCACCAGCGCGCCCAGTTCACCCGCTGCTCCGGTCACCAGAATCGTTCTCGAGCTCAACTGCGGCACCCTTCCAGGCGAACTGATGGCGAGGTGTGTACCGCGCTCATCGGACCTACGATGCCCTTGTGAGCGACTCAGGTTCAAGCAACCCGGAAGATCCCTTCTCTGGCCTGCCCTTCTTCGCAGATCTGGGCAAGCTACTGGGTTCGTCGTCGGGCCCGGTCAATTGGGACGCGGCCAGGCAGTTTGCACTGGGCCTGGCTACCGACGGCGGCTCAGAACCCAACGTAGACCCAGCCCACCGGGTCAAGCTCGCCGACCTGTCACGCATCGCCGAGCTTCACGTCGCCAAGTCGACCGACCTCGACCTCACCGTCGAGGGGGCATCGGCGGTGGTTGTTCCTGTCACACGTTCTGAGTGGGCGCGCCGCACCCTCGCCGACTACAAGCCCCTGTTCGAGAGCTTGGCCCAGGGGCTCAACGCCACACCGCAGGGCGCTGGCGACGACGACCCCGCGGCCCAGCTGCTGGGCGGAATCATGAAGATGATCGGCCCGATGACCACGGCCATGAGCATCGGCTCGATGGTGGGCCACCTGGCGGCCCGCGGACTCGGCGGATACGACCTGCCGATCCCACGCCCGAGCTCTCGCGAGCTGATGGTCGTCGACTCGAACGTCACAGCCTTCGCCACCGAGTGGAGCGTGCCCTTCGACGACGTGGCTCTGTGGATGTGTATCCACGAGTTTGTGCACCACGCGCTGTTCGGCGTCGAACACGTCCGCGAACGGTTCGAGACATTGCTCAACGCCTACACGGCCGGGTTCCAGTCTGCGGATGGGTCGGCTCTGGAGGCCAAGCTCGGAGACATCGAGCCCACGACCGATCTGGCGGGCCTGCAGCAACAGCTTCAGAGCCTGTTCGGCGACCCTGAGGTGCTGCTGGGCGCAATGCGCACCCCGGCTCAAGAGGCCGTGGTCAGAGACCTCGAAGCACTGCTGGCAGTCGCCGTCGGCTGGGTCGACTACCAGATCGACCACATCGCCACCGGGCTCATCGCCAGCTCGGGCCAAATCGCTGAAGCGATCAGGCGCCGCCGCGTCACCGCGGGGCCCCAAGACCGCTTCGTCGAAAAGATGCTGGGCCTGGACCTTCGACGAGATCTGGTAGAGCGGGGCCGAGGATTTGTGTCGGGCGTGATCGAGCGCTCAGACCACGACCAGCTCGCCAAGCTGTGGCACGACCCCCGCTGGATACCCACCCCCAACGAGGTCGACGCTCCAGGCCTGTGGCTGGCCCGCATCGAGCTGCCCGACCTGGACTGAGTCAGGCATCGCCGTCGCGCGGCGAAGCCTCGTCTGGTCCTTCCGCACCGTCGCTATTGCGGAACCGCTGGCGCAGACGGTCGACGCGGGGATCGGTCATGACCCGCCGCTTGAGCCTGTCGGCAGGTGTATCGGCGCCGCGAGCGACAGCCTTCAGGCCGCCCAGGTAGAAGAACGCTCCGATGCTGGCCGCAAAGGCCAACACCAGAAAGCCGATCTGGATGGGCAACGAGGCGAAGCCGAGCACCGGCACCAGCGCCGAGATCACCCAGACCAGCTGGAAGCGGGTCTCGAACTGGGCGAATGATCGGCCCTGGTTGGCGTCGGGGGCATCGCGCTGGACTATCGCGTCGAACGAGAGCTTTCCCAAGCTGGTCGACACACCGATGCTCAGAGCCAACACCGCAGCCAGGCCGCGGGTAGGCGACGCTGCCGCTATGAAGGCTACGAACGCAGCCAGCACCAGCACGCCACCCAGGATGTGTTCTTCGCGAAGCATCCGACGCAGGCTGGGGGCCAAGATCGCGCCGGTCAGCGAACCAACCACACCCAGGGCCCCGATCAGACCGAACCAACCGATGGCGGCATCCTCGGCCCGCAGCCAGAACACGACCAGGAAGGTCAAGAAGCCGACCATGCCGCGCAGCAAGGCCATTGCGGATGCGGCCAACAAGATGCCTGCGCTTCGCAACTCGGCGCGCTCGA
>JAGQSP010000526.1:0-1284 GCA_020439485.1 Acidimicrobiales bacterium
GATGCCTTTGGTCCCACGGCCGGAACGTGAGGTACGGTCGTCTGCGTTCTTGTCGAACACCGATCACCAGACCCCACCGACGCAGGAGAACCGCCGATGCGCGCTGCACTCATGACCGCCCCCGGACAGCCGCTCGAGCTGGTCGAAGACGTCGAACTCGAGTCGCCCAGGGCCGGCGAGGTCAAGGTGCAGCTCCACAACTGCGGGCTGTGCCACTCGGATCTGCACTTCATCGACGGTTCGCTGCCCGGTCCGACGCCGCTGTTGTTGGGCCACGAGGCGGGTGGCATCGTCACCGACGTGGGTGCCGGCGTGCTCGACCTCGCCGAGGGCGACAAGGTCATCTTGACCCTGCGACCCCCGTGCGGCCGGTGTTTCCACTGCGTGCGGGGCGAAATGTCGCTGTGCGAGACCTATGCCGGCGGCCTGTTCCCAGACGGTGGTACGCGCCTCAGCCGCGGCGGCGACGTGGTTCACCGTTCAGGTGTCAACCTGGCCGCCTTCGCCGAATCGACGGTGGTTCCCTCGGCCGCAGCGGTCAAGGTTCCCGAGGACACACCTCTCGACATCGCCTCGGTCATCGGTTGTGCGGTGCAGACCGGTGTGGGCGCAGCCATCAACACCGCCAAGGTCGAACCGGGTGCCACGGTGATGGTGGTCGGGCTCGGCGGAATCGGAATCTCCATCGTGCAGGGTGCCCGCATCGCCGGTGCTGCGCGCATCATCGGCGTCGACACAAACGAGGCCCGCCGCGAGCAGTCTCGCCACTTCGGCGTCACCGACACCATCGACCCGATGGCCGGCGATGTACCGACCCAGGTTCTCGACCTTCTGGGTCGTGGCGTCGACTACGCATTCGATGCCGTCGGCGCGGCCTCGCTGACCGAGACGTGCATCGGGTCCATCCGAAACGGTGGCCAGGCGGTGATGGTAGGAGTGCCGAAGATCACCGAGGGTGTCAACATCCACGCCATCGCCTTCGCCATGGGCGAAAAGAAGCTCAGCGGCTGCTTCCTCGGCTCGAGCAACCCGCACCGCGAGTTCCCGCGCCTGCTCGACCTTTGGCGCAACGGCAAGCTCGACCTCGACGCCATGGTCACCGGAACAAGGCCGCTCGACGAGATCAACGATGCGGTTGCCGACATGCAGGCCGGCAAGGGCCTGCGCACGGTTCTCAGCATCGGCAGCTGACCCGGCAGCGCAGCAGGGCGTCGAACAGGTGGAGCCCGCAGCCGAGTTGGTGGCACTGCACCTCGAGTGGTGCCGGTTTCGCGAGGCCGACAC
>JAGQSP010000526.1:1394-4227 GCA_020439485.1 Acidimicrobiales bacterium
GCTGTGCCATCCGACTTGGCATCCAGGGTCGGCGGCCTACAGTTCCCACGGCGTCCCGACAGCATCGATCGCGGCCCGTTGGCCGACTTCGGGCCGTTGGTGAGCCTGATGCTGGAGGTGTTCGCAATCCGTTGGCGCCGCCGCGAGAGCCTGCACGTTCTGGCCCTGATCCACCTGATCGGCGAATATGCAGGCCACATGGCTTGGGAGCCGGTGCTGGGCCACAGCCTCGACCCGCCGATGCTTGCCGACGACGTCAGCGGCAGGGCCAGCCTGTGGGGGCAAGTCGGAGACGACAGGTGTGGCCATCGCCGGTCGCAGCAACACCTGGCCTCGGAGGTGTCCGAACTCGAGATGATGCGCTCGGAGGCCAGGTGGGTCGAGTTTCTCCACGAGGAATACAGCCGGGTTGGGGAGATGATGACGGTCTGTGCCCTCAGGGGTTCCATGCGTGCCTTCGACCGTCGGGTGCGAGGCTGTTCTGCCCACTGCTCGGTGTGGGTACGCCACAGCGAGGCCGATCGCGACGCGTTAGAGAGACGGGCCCGGTTGGCGGCACTGCTTGGCGCATCGCCGCTGATACAGATGCGCCACTCGGCACCGGTGGGGCACTTCTTCGGCGTTCCCGACCTCGAGGAGATCGCGCAGGAGTGGGGTCGATTCGCCCACGAGGCCCGCAAGCGACTGGGTCACGACCTGTCGGTGGGTGGTGGTGTCGATGACATGCCGCAGAACCTGTGCCTGTTGATCAGTGCCCTTCGGGGCGAACCGACACAGCAGTCGTCGCTGGTGGCCGACGTTGTTTCGCACCTCAGATCAATACTCAACACCTCAACCCGGACGGTGGAAACGTGAGCCTGTACTGCCGAGCAACGCTGAACTTCGTGGGCGACGCCGATCGCGTTGCGGTCGCCACGCCAATTCTGGACGCCCGCAGCTCAGCGCCCGTGGGCTTCGACCGTTGCGGCTTCACCTTGCTGCAGCACGCTTCGGAGGTCACGGATTGGCGCGACGAGCATCGAGTCGCAGAGGCTCACCGGCCCGAGATCGTCGAGTTGGCGAGCAGCTTCACCGGTTGTGACGCCGTTGTCGCCTATCCGCCAATCGTGAGAAGTCCGGCGACGGCGCGGACAGTCGAAGACTATGCACCCATCGAGCTGGTGCACTCCGACTTCACCATCGACTATCGGGCGATGGTCACCGACCCGACACGCCCCTACAGCGGTTTCATCAGCCCGCTGCTCGCCGAGCTGGGTTTCGGCCAATCCGATCTGGCAAAGGCGTCGCGTCTTGCGATGATCCAGTTCTGGCGCAATACCGGGCCGCAGACGCCGGACTATCCGCTTGCGGTGTGCGACGTGGCGACAATGGATCCGCGACGTCAGGTGACCTCGGTGGTCGACTCGTACGGTGGCCAGCATCTCGAGTTCGAGGTCTCGTTCTTCCTCGCTCCGGCGCTCGATGTGGACCCCGAGGTCGGCCGAGATGTCTGGTACACCTACCCCGCCATGACCTCCGACGAGGTTCTGGTCTTTCGGACCTACGACAGCGACCGCGAGCTGGCCAAGCAGCCGGTGTGGACACCTCACTCTGCGTTTCTCGACCCCAACGCCTCGCACGGCGCGCACAACCGGCGCGAGAGCGTCGAGATGCGTGCCCTCTGCGTGTGGTTTGGATGACCTGAGCGGCTAGCTCCGTTTCGGTGCAAGATGGGGCATGGCCAAACCAATCCAGATCTCGATCGACGCCGCCAGCCCCACCCGGCTGGGCAAGTTCTGGTGTCAGGTTCTTGGATACGTCGAACAGCCCCCACCGCCAGGATTCGAGACCTGGGACGACGCGCTCGACGCGTTCGGTATCGACCGATCAGATCCCGACAGGGCCTATTCGATAGTCGACCCCGACGGTGTCGGACCCCGCCTGTTCCTGCAGAAGGTCCCCGAGGGCAAGACGTCGAAGAACCGCTTTCACCTAGACGTTCATGTTGGCGCCGAAGAACTCGAATCGACCGCCCAGCTGTTGGTCGAGATGGGCGCCGAGGTGGTTCAGTCGTTCGACGAACCCGAGGGCAGGTGGATCTCGATGAAAGACCCCGAAGGCAACGAGTTCTGTCTGGAAGGTTGACCAGCCGCTGCCGACGCAGGCGTCAGTCGTAGTCGGTCCAGTCGGGGGCTCCCAGATCGACCTCGCTGCCCAGGCGCAGGCCGGTGGCAAAGCCTCGGTCGTCGAGATCGAACACGACGCGCTGACCCTGTCGAAGCATCCGAAACACCGAACCCTCGAGAGCGTTTGGCGCAAGTTCGTGCTCGACACGATCGCGGTCGTCGACCAGAACTCCGGCCCCACTGGCGGGGTCGTAGGACTTGATGACTCCCTGCACTGCGCCCTCCTCGGCGGTCTGTACGCGGCTGTGAAACGGGTTCGGGGCACTGTGTGGCGCCCTCGAACGCACATCAACATACCAACGAGGCCGGAACCGGCGCGCATCGCAGTTACGATCGTCGCCCATGGCCGTGCTGACAGCGTTCGGTGTCGAAGAGGTTCGGGGTCTCATCTCGACCTTTCGCGACGCCCTTGCGAACCACCGCGAAGCGATCAACCGATTGAACGTGTACCCCGTTCCGGACGGTGATACGGGCACCAACATGACGCTGACCCTCGAGTCGGTGTTGGCCGAGATCGACGGTGCGGGCGCCGACATGGAGGCCACGTGCGCCGCAATCTCGCACGGCTCGCTCATGGGTGCGCGCGGCAACTCCGGTGTGATCCTGTCGCAGGTCCTGAGGGGTATCGCATCGACGTTCGCCTCGGGTGTCGAGATCGGCGGCCGCAG
>JAGQSP010000526.1:4368-7574 GCA_020439485.1 Acidimicrobiales bacterium
TGGACGCGGCACGGGCCAGGGCCGTCGATGCCTTGTCGAGGACCCCAGAGATGCTCCCGGTGCTGAAGGAGGCCGGGGTCGTCGACGCTGGTGGCGCCGGGTTCATCTTGCTGCTGGATGCCGCCCTGAACATCGCCGACGGGCGTCCGCTGCCCGACCCGCCCGAGGGTGACGTTGCTGCGGACCTGGTCGCTGGTTTCGAACGTCCCGACGAGCACGACGGCGATGTCTCTGACCTTCGCTATGAGGTGATGTTCTTCCTGGAGGCCGAAGACGACACCATCGCGGGCTTCAAAGACGTATGGGTGGGAGTCGGTGACTCGATCGTGGTCGTAGGCGGCGACGGCATCTGGAACTGCCACATCCACACCAACGACATCGGCGCGGCGATAGAGGCCGCTGTCGACGTCGGACGCCCCCGCCAGATCCGCGTCACCGATCTGGCCGAGGAGGTTGCCGAAGAACGCTGGGTGCGCGAGGCCGCCGCCCAGTCGGCGGCGGTGCCCCAGCCACAACGTGATCCGGTCGGGTGTGCGGTGGTGGCGGTCAGCCCTTCGGACGGCATCGGCCGGATCTTCCACTCTCTTGGCGTCCAGGAGCTGGTCACAGGCGGCCAGACCATGAACCCCTCCACCGCCGACCTGCTGGCAGCGGTCGAGGCCGCCCCGTCCGACATGATCGTCGTCTTGCCGAACAACAAGAACATCATCCCCGTCGCCAGGCAGGTGAACGACCACACCGCCAAGACGGTCGTTGTGGTTCCCACTACGTCGGTTGCCGAGGGGTTCGCCTGCCTGCTGGCCTACGACCCAGATACGGACGCCCATTCGAACGCCAGCGGCATGGCCGATATCGCTTCTGGTGTTGTGGTCGGCGAAATCACCCAGGCGGTCCGCGACACCAACAGCGACGCGGGCCCCGTCAAGGTGGGCGACTGGATAGGCCTTGATCGCTCGGGCATACGCGTTGTGCGTGGCGAGATGGTCGAGGCTGCCATCCGCCTGCTAGATCGTCTGGTCACCGACGATCACGAGATCGTGTCGGTCATCGAAGGTGCCGACGCAGGGGCCGCCGATACCAGGGCCATCACCGAGTGGTTGTCAGAGCATCGACCTGCAGTCGAGGTCGAGGTGCACAAGGGCGAGCAGCCGTTCTATCCGTACTACTTCGGCGTCGAGTGAGCCGCCGGTCTTGAACCAGTCGCTCAGCCTCGCCGAGCTCGACTCGATTCCCGTCAGCCGCCTGCGCGGTGTGGGCCCCAAGACCCAGGCCGCCCTGGCTGTGCTGGAGGTCGAGTCGGTGGCCGATCTGCTGACTTACTACCCACGCCGCTACGTCGATCGCACCAACCAGGCTCGATTGGCCGAGTTGGTGGTGGGCGAGGAGGCGCTGGTGCTCGCAACGGTCGAGCGGGTCGAATCGCGGCGCATGCGCAACCGGCGCACGATGGTCACCGTCAGGGTCACCGACGGCACCGGCTACATGACCGTGACGTTCTTCAACCAGCCATGGCGGGCCCGCCAGCTCACCGAGGGCACCACTGCCGCATTCTTCGGCAAGGTCGACCTGTACAAGGGGCGCCGCCAGATGACCAGCCCGGTGGTAGACCTCGTGGGCGACCGCACCGGGCGCATCGTTCCGATCTACCCGCAGTCCGAGAAGGCTGGGCTGATGACCTGGGAGATCGCCGGGCTGGTGACCGAGGCGCTGCGCCGATGCGAGCAGCGCGGCATAGAAGACCCGATACCAGCACACGCGCGGCAGCGGTTCGGCCTGGTCGACAGGCATGTGGCGTTCGCCTCGATCCACGCTCCGGGAGCCATGTCGGACGTGCAGCGGGCGCGTACCAGGCTGGTGTTCGACGAACTGTTCCGCGTTCAGCTGATACTGCTCGAACGCAAGCGCGAGCTCGACATCCACACTCGCGGGGTGGCCCACACCGTCGACGGCGCTCTGGTCGATCGTTTCGTCGAGTCGGTGCCCTTCGACCTCACGGGGGCCCAGAAGCGCACTATCGGTGAGATAGCCACCGATCTAGCGAGGCCGACTCCGATGCACAGGCTGCTGCAGGGCGATGTGGGCGCAGGCAAGACCCTGGTGGCAGTACATGCGCTGTTGGTCGCTGTTCAGGGCGGGCACCAGGGTGCGCTCATGGCACCCACCGAGGTCTTGGCCGAGCAGCACGCACTGGGCGTCTCGGCCCTGGTCGAGGGAATGATCGTCAACGATGCTGCGACGCTGATGGGCGAGCGGCCCTTGCGGGTCGAGCTGTTGACCAACAAGGTCAAGACCGCCGATCGTCGTCGGATCGTCGCCGATCTGGCTTCGGGCGCCGTCGACATCGTCATCGGCACCCACGCTCTGATCCAGGACGGAATCCAGTTCTCGTCCCTGGGCGTCGTGGTGGTCGACGAGCAGCACCGGTTTGGCGTCGAACAGCGCGCAAAGCTGCGCGACACGGGCCGCAGCGACGGCCTGACCCCCGACGTGTTGGTCATGACCGCGACCCCCATTCCTCGAACCGCTGCCATGACCGTTTACGGCGACCTCGATGTGTCGGTGCTAGACGAACTGCCCCCGGGGCGCACGCCGATCGTCACCCAAAAGGTCGAGGGCGATCTCGCCATCGAGTCGATGTGGAGACTGGTGCTCGACGAGATCGCTGCCGGACGCCAGGCCTACGTGGTGTGTCCGCTTATCGAGGAGTCAGACAAGCTCGATGCGGCGTCGGCCGAATCGACATACGAGCGCCTGACATCGGGTGTCTTGGGTGACGTGGCGGTCGGTTTGTTGCACGGACGGATGTCACCGACCGACAAGGAGGCGGTGATGGCCGCCTTCCGGGCGGGTCAGCTCGATGTGCTGGTCGCCACCACGGTGATCGAGGTGGGAGTCGACGTACCCAACGCCACGGTGATGGTCATCGAATCGGCCGACCGGTTCGGCATCGCCCAGCTTCACCAGCTTCGGGGTCGAGTGGGCCGCGGCGCCCACCGGTCGCATTGTTTCCTGGTCGTCGATCAAGCGGCGACCGAAGCCGAGGAAGAGAACCAGAGGGCAACCGCTCGCCTGGATGCCCTGGTGAAGAGCACCGACGGCTTCGAGCTGGCCGAGATCGACCTCGACCTGCGAGGCGAGGGAACCATATTCAGCGAACGACAATCGGGGCGAAACGACCTGAAGCTGGCGTCGTTGCGCCGCGATCG
>JAGQSP010000004.1 GCA_020439485.1 Acidimicrobiales bacterium
GGAACGGTCGAGTTCATGGTGGCCGACGACGGCACCATCAACTTTCTCGAGGTCAACACCAGACTCCAGGTCGAGCACCCGGTCACCGAAGCCGTCACCGGACTCGATCTCGTAGAGCTGCAGCTGATGGTCGCTTCGGGTCAGCCCTTACCGATGAGCCAGGACGACATCGGCTTCGAAGGTCACGCCATCGAGGTGCGCGTCGTGGCCGAAGACCCAACACAGGGGTGGCTGCCCTCGACCGGTTTGATCAGCCATTTCGACATCGGTGATGGGGTCAGGGTCGACACCGGCGTGCGCGCCGGGGCAGAGATCTCACCCGACTACGACTCGCTGATCGCCAAGGTCATCGCTCACGGTCCGACGCGCCGGGCAGCTGCCAGGCGGATGCAGCGGGCGCTGCGGGCGTCCCTGGTGGCGGGTGTCTCCACCGACATCCAGGCGCTCGTCGCCATCATGGACGAACCCGACTATCTGGCCGCGGCGACACCCACCGCATACCTCGATGAGCACCCGGCGGTTGTCGCCGGCTCCGATGGCTCGCATCCCGACCAGGTGGCCCTGCTGGTGGCGGCGACACTGGCCGCCGATCGGGCCTCGAGGGCTGCCGACAGGGCTACGCCGTTCGCTCCTTCGGGTTGGCGCAACCTGGCCGCCCACGGTCAGCGTGTGGTGTGGGATGTGGGGTCGGTCGCTCGGCCCGTCGAATACAGGTTGTGCCCGGCCAATCCGGTGTCAGGCTCGCCCGAGTCGGCCGAGTTCGTTCTGGGCGCTTGGCCCGAGCCCGGCCCCGATGGCACCCTGCCCGAAGACACGCGACAGCGAATCAGCGTCAGGCGTCTGGCCTCGAACGAGGGTCGTGAGGTTGTCGAGGTCGAGGGCCGTCGCTGGGCTGTCGATGTGGAGGTATCGGGTCGGCGCGTCGTTGCACGGTCGCCGATGGCGGCCGCCGTGTTCGACCGAGCGCCACGCTTCGTCGACCACGACACCCAAGAGGGTGGCAGCGGCCCCATCTGCCCGCTGCCCGGAACCGTCATTGCGGTTCATGTCCAGGTGGGGGAACGGGTTCAAGACGGCCAACTGCTAATGGTTGTCGAGGCCATGAAGATGGAACACAAGATCACCGCGACCGGCTCGGCGCTGGTAACAGAGGTCCGGTTTGCCCAGGGCGACCGGGTAGATGCCGGCGACCTGCTGGTGGCCCTCGATCACGAAACCCCTACCTGAGGCCCAAGACGTGCATCTCTCATCACTGGTCGAAATGATCGAGTCGGGTTTCGCCGACCGCGTTCTGCTGGGCGACGACCAGCGTCGCATCAGCGGAGCCGCATTCGCTTCGATGTCCAAGGCTGCCGGCACCACCCTGACCGGCAGGCCCTCGGTGGTCTACGTAGGCGAGAACCATCCGCTGCTGCCCATAGCGCTGTTCGCCAGTGCTTGGGCCGGCGCACCGTTCGTGCCGGTCAACTATCGCCTCGAGGACGCCCACCTCAACCAGCTGGTCGATCGTCAACCCGGCGCCCTGGTGCTGGCTGACGCGGTGTCGGCCCCGCGCATCACAGGCGACCACGAGGTCGTGGTGCTCGACGACTGGTTGGCCGCAATCGACGAGACGGTCGAGGTTGCCGACGCGCCCTGGGACGACGACGAGGTGGCCGTGGTGTTGTTCACCAGCGGCACCACGTCTGAGCCCAAGTCGGCTCTGTTGCGTCACCGCCACCTCATGGCGTACCTGCTGGGTTCGGTCGAGTTCGGCTCGGCGGGCGAGGACGAGGCCGTGCTGGTTTCGGTGCCGCCGTACCACGTCGCAGGCGTGGCCAACATGCTGTCGAACCTGTTCGCAGGACGCCGGTTGGTTTACCTCGACCACTTCACTCCGCAGCGCTGGCTCGAGCTGGTGCGCAGCGAACGTGTCACCAACGCCATGGTGGTTCCGACGATGCTGGCTCGTGTCGTCGCCGCGCTGGACGGTGCTCCGGCCGACGTTCCCACCCTTCGCACCCTGTCTTACGGCGGTGCCAAGTTGTCCGAGCGGGTGTTGCGCGAGGCGCTCGACGTGTTCGCCGACACCGGCTTCGTCAACGCCTACGGGCTCACCGAGACAGCATCGACCATCGCCGTGCTGGGCCCAGACGATCACCGCGCCGCGGTGACCTCGGACGACCCCCAGGTACAGCGCCGCCTGGCATCGGCGGGCCAGGTGTTGCCCATGGTCGAAATCGAGATTCGCGACGACAACGACAACCCCGTGCCGCCGGGCCAAACCGGCACCATCTACCTGCGTGGCGAGCAGATATCGGGCGAGTACGCAACCGGCTCGCTGCTGGACGACCAGGGCTGGTTCTGCACCCGCGACCGCGGCTACGTCGATTCGGGCGGCTACCTGTTCATCGAGGGTCGTTCCGACGACACCATCATCCGCGGTGGCGAGAACATTGCCCCGGCCGAGATCGAAGAGGTCATCGCCGCGATTCCCTGGGTCGACGACGTGTGTGTCGTCGGGGTGACCGACGACGAGTGGGGCCAGGAGATCGCGGCCGCAGTGGTGGTCAAGCCCGGCGATCAGCACACCGCCGAGGAGATTCAGCAGGCGGTGCGCGACAATCTCCGTGGGTCGAAGACACCGCGGCTGGTCGTATTCGCCGACGAGTTGCCACGCACCGACACTGGCAAGCTGTTGCGCCGCGTGGTCAAGACCGACATTTTCCACGACTGAAGGGTCGACCAACACATGGAACTCAAGCCGGGTAGCCGGCTATTCAGTGCTGTCTGCACGACCGAGATGATCGTGGTGAAAGCGCCGGGCGGCGATGTCGACATCACCATCGGCGGGGCCGCACCCGTGGCTTCTGCCGCCGAGCGCGACGGCTCTGGTGCTGTTGCCGACGGCCACGGTGGCGGAACTGCGATGGGCAAGCGCTATGTCAACGCCGACGACTCGATCGAGATCTTGTGCACCAAAGCCGGCGACGGTGTCGCCGCGATCGCGGGCGAACCGATGGAACTCAAGGAGGCCAAGGCGCTTCCTTCGTCGGACTGACCTCGGCCCGCTTCCCCAGTGTCGTTCCACGTCTTGGCCAAACCGTCGGGTGCAATCTGCAACCTCGACTGCACCTACTGCTTCTACCTGTCCAAGGAGTTGCTGTATCCGGGCGACCGGTTCCGGATGGCCGACGAGACACTGCAGGCCTACATCTCCCAGCTCATCGACGCCGCCAGCGACAGCCCTCACGTGACCATCGCGTGGCAGGGCGGCGAGCCGACCCTGCTGGGCTTGGCGTTCTTCCAGCGCTCGGTCGAGATCACCAGGCAGCTGCTGCCGGCGGGCAAGTCGGTCGAGTTCACGATGCAGACCAACGGCACGTTGCTGGACGATGACTGGTGCCGCTTCCTGGCCGACAACAGCTTCCTGGTCGGCTTGTCGATAGATGGCCCCCCAGACGTGCACGACGCCTACAGGGTCGACAAACACGGGCGGCCCACGTCTCACAGGGTGCTCGAAGCGCTCGAGATGCTGCAGCGCCACGGCGTGGAGGTGAACGTCTTGTGCACTGTTCACGCCGCCAACCAGGATCGCCCCCTCGATGTCTATCGCTACTTCCGCGACGACCTGGGCATCGGGTTCATGCAGTTCATCCCCATCGTCGAGCGGGCCACAGAGGTGACCCTCGAGGTCGCCAACATGGGCTGGAGCTCCAGCCGCAAGGGCCGACCGCTGTATGTGAACGAGGGCTCGCTGGTCACCGAGCGCACCGTCGATTCGACCAAATGGGGTTTGTTCCTTGCGGCCATCTTCGACGAGTGGGTGCGCAACGACGTGGGCGACGTGTTCATCCAGTACTTCGACGCGGCCCTGGCCGCGTCGCTGGGCATGGGGTCGCCGATGTGCATCTTCGCCGAAACGTGCGGCGCGGTGCCCGTGGTCGAACACAACGGCGACCTCTACTCGTGCGATCACTTCGTCGAACCCAAGCACCTGCTGGGAAACATCAACCAGACCCACATGGTCGAGCTGATGGCCAAGCCCCAGCAGCGAAAGTTCGGCGACGACAAACGCGACACGCTTCCGCAGTACTGCCTCGATTGTGAGGTGCGTTTTGCCTGCAACGGCGAGTGTCCGGCGCACCGGTTCATCTCCACCCCAGACGGCGAGCCCGGCCTCAACTATCTGTGCGCCGGCTACAAGCACTTCTTCAACCACATAGACGAACCGATGCGCATCATGGCCGACCTGTTGCGACAGGGTCGCATGGCCCCCGAGATCATGGACATCCTGGCCGAACGAGACCGGGCTCGCTTCGCCGGGGTGGGACGCAACGATCTGTGCCCGTGCGGCAGCGGGGATAAGTTCAAGAGATGTCACGGCCGCTGAAAACCCTCCCTGCGGACAGCTCCTCTGACGAGATCGTCCAAGTCGTGCAGGCCGACGGAGCCTGCATCGTCGACCGGGCCCTCGACGTCGGCCGGCTCGACGCCATCAACGCCGAGCTCGAGCCGTGGATGGCCCGCACCCTTCACGGCAACGACGAGTTCGTCGGCCACCGAACCAGGCGCACCGGGGCCCTGGTGGCACGTTCGCCCCTGTGCCGCGAACTGGTCATGGATCCAACCGTGGTGGCGGCCGCCAACGGGTACCTCCAGCCGTTCTGCAATCGCATCCAAGTGCACCTCACCCAGACCATCGCCATCGATCCGGGCGAGACGGCCCAGCTGCTGCACCGAGATCGTCTGGCGTGGGGCGGCTACATTCCCCGCTCGATCGAGCCCCAGCTCAACACCATCTGGGCGCTCACCGATTTCACCACCGAGAACGGCGCGACCAACGTCATTCCCGGCAGCCACCTGTGGGACGACGAACGCAAGCCCGATCGCAGCGAGTGTGTGCAGGCCGAGATGTCGGCGGGATCGGTGCTGGTTTACTCGGGCTCGGTCGTGCACTCGGGCGGGGCCAACCTGTCGGACGCAACCCGGGTGGGTTTGAACATCACCTACTGCCTCAGCTGGCTGCGCCAGGAGGAGAACCAGTTCCTGTCGTGCCCGCCAGAAGTGGCTCGCGACCTCGACCCGGCGCTGACCGACCTGTTGGGCTACACCATGGCCAACTATGCGCTGGGCTACTACTCCGACCCGGTGGGGATACAGGGCCGCGGCGACATCCTGGGCCCCGAGACTGCGTTGGGTCGCTCGGCCACCGCGCCAGACGACAGTCTGGGCATCCTTCCCTGATCGGGTACCCAATCATCCCTGCGAAGGACGACGGGCAATCGGCCGTCTCGTAGATTCAACCCATGGCTGAGGTGTTCGAAGGTCGCTGGTCGGGGGTTGTCGAGGACGATTTTGTCGTGTTCCTGATCGGGATGCGGGTCAACAAACCCTGGAAGATCAACAAGTGGCTGCCCGTGGCCCGCTCGATGGGGCCCATGCAGCGAGAGCTCATGCAGAACCCCCAGCTGGGTTGTATGCACATCGAGAACTGGTTCGGGCGCACGACGATGTCGGTGCAGTATTGGACAGACACCGAGAGCCTCAACCGGTACGCGACCGGCGAGATCCACCTTCCGGCATGGAGGGCCTTCAACAAGGCGATCCGCAACTCGGGCGACGTGGGTATCTGGCACGAGACCTTCAAGGTGCACGCCGGCGAGTACGAAACCATCTACGGCAACATGCCCCGGTTCGGTTTGGCCGGGGCCGGCAAGCACATGCCCACCAGCGAGGTCGGGCAAAGCGCCAGGCGCCGTCTGGGCGACGACCAGGCCGAGCCTGCGGTCAATCCGTACTGAGTCACCTATCCTCCGGTCTAACGACAGGGGGAGGCTCTTCATGAAGGTCAGTTGGTCTCACACGGTCTTGAGGGTGCGCGACCTCGAGCCGATGATCGAGTTCTACCGGGACATGCTCGGGTTCCAGGTGTCCGATCGCGGTCCTCTGGGCCCCGATGGTCCCGAGATCGTCTTCATGTCGGGCGATCCCAGCGACCATCACCAGTTCGCTCTGCTTCCCGTGCGAACCGACAGCCCCGAAAGCAGCCTCGAGCACAACGCATTTCGGGTCGACACGGTCGCCGACGTCAAGACGATGTTCGACACGGTTTCGAACGATCCTCGGTGCAGCCGCATCATGCCGCTGACCCACGGCAACGCGGTGTCGGTCTACTTCAACGACCCCGAGGGCAACACCATCGAGGTGTTCGCCGACACCCCGTGGCACGTTCGCCAGCCTCAGGCGCGGGTATGGGACCCGTCGCTCGGCGCCGACGAGCTGTTGGCTTGGGTCGAGAGCGAGTTCCGCAACGAACCCGAGTTCGGTCCCATGGACGAATACCGGGCCCGCATGGCCCAGCGCCTCGAGGAGGTCTGAAAGTGAACCATCCCAACGAAACTCTCGAGCTGGTGTCGACCCTGACGGACGACGGAGCCGTCACCATCGCAATGCGCAAGGGTCAGGTTCCCGAGCCAGGCCCCACCCAGGTGGTGGTTCGCGTGGAGGCCGCGCCGATCAACCCGTCAGACATGGGCGCACTGTTTGCTCGCGGCGACGTCACCCAGGCCCAGGCCGTCGACGCCGACGGCATGCCTGGCGTGCGCATCCCGGTGCCGCAGGCCGCTTTGGCCGGTCAGAGGTCGCGCATCGGAATCGACGTGCCCGTCGGCAACGAGGGCGGGGGCACCGTGGTGGCGGCCGGATCGTCGCCCGAGGCTCAGGCGCTGGTGGGCCGTGTGGTCGGCTTCTTGTCGCGCACCGCTTACGCCCAGTATCGCACCCTCGACATCTCGCAGTGTGTGGTGATGGGCGAGGGAACCACCGCAGAGCAGGCCGCGGCTGCCTTCGTGAACCCCCTGACGGCGCTGGGCATGGTCGAGACCATGCGAGCCGAGGGCCACAAAGCCCTCATCCACACCGTCGGTGCGTCGAACCTGGGCCTCATGCTCAACCGCATCTGCCTGGCCGACGGTGTCGACCTGATCAACATCGTCAGGTCGACAGAGAACGTCGAGATGTTGCGCGCCCAGGGCGCTCGATGGGTGTGCAACTCCAGCTCCGACACCTTCCGCGACGACTTGGTAGAGGCAATCACCGCAACCGGCGCGACCATCGCCTTCGACGCCATCGGCGGAGGCGAACTGGCCGACACATTGCTGGCAGCCATGGAACGGTCGCTGTCGGCGGGTGCCACGGGCTACAACCCCTACGGCTCGGATGCGCTCAAGCAGGTCTACATCTATGGCGGTCTCGATCGCACAGCCACCACGCTCACCCGCGGCTATGGCATGCAGTGGTCGGTGGGCGGCTGGTTGCTGACCCCGTTCCTGGTCAAGATCGGCGCCGAAGCCGCCGCCCGGCTGCGCCAGCGCGTCGCCGACGAGATCACCACCACCTTCGCCAGCACCTACGGCATGAGGCTGTCGCTGACCGACGTCGTCGACCCCGACTACGTCAAGCGCTACGCCCGCACCGCCACCGGCGACAAGGCCCTGGTAGTGCCCAACTAGTCGGCTGTGCCTATTGGCCGCCGTCTATGCGCACGCTGGCCGATTGCGGATCGATCTCGATCATCTGCCCGCCTTGAATGCGGTCCATAGCGTCCCTCAGACCGATGACGGCCGGCAGCCCCAACTCGCGGGCCACTACGGCCGCGTGGCACGCCGGTCCGCCCTCGCTGGTGACCAAACCGCCACAGATCACCAAGATGGCGTTGAACGCCGGTGTTGTGGATGTAGTCACCAGAATGTCGCCGGGTTCGATCTTGTCGAACGCTTCGATCGCCGTCTTGGCGACAACAGCGCGGCCCTGCACCGGTTGACCACCCACTCCGGTGGGTTCGGCGGAGTCGAACTTGGCGTCTATGAACGCGCCCAATGCGGCCACCCAGTGGGCAACCGCGCCCGGAAACACCGACGGCTCTGGTGGTGGGCTCGGTTGTCCATTGAGCGAGCGTGGAGCCTCCATCCGAAGTTCTGACTCGCGTCGGCTTTCACGTTGCACGACCTCGTCGAACGTCGGGTCGCCCGAACCGTTCAACAGGGCCGCCGTCTCGGTGCCGGTCAGCGTCCAGATCGAACCGGGCGACGGAACGGCACCTTGGGCGGTAAGCCTTCGGGCCGCCTCGCGCATCGCCCGGCCGAGCAGACCCATCGGCCATGCGGCCAGTAGCCCCGAGTTGTCCTCGAGCATCGCGTGAGCGCGCTGGGCCCTTCGTGAAAGCCGGTCGAACTCCGACCGCTCGTCGGCGGGCGCCTGCGATCGAAGCCACTCGAGGGTCTGGGCGTGGTCGTCAGGAAGCGGCCGATGTGCCTTGATGGCCTTGAGTAACAGCGTGGGCTGCTCAGCCAGCGTCAGAGCGTCGACGTCGTCGCCCGTGGCCCACGTTCCGTGATAGCGCAGGTACTCGGCGAGTGCTTTGGCGGACTCGCCCTCGAGACTGGAGATCTCGTCGATCGTATGCAGGTTCGTGGTGCCGAGCGCGCGAACGAGGTCGTCCAGTCGCTTCCACGCTTCACGGTGCACCTCGACGCCATGCATGACGCTGCGGCGAACGGCGTCGGGGTCGAGGCCCCAACCTCGCGCAGCCAGTATGAACTCGCCGAACGCGGCACCGGCGCCGACGAGTTCGAAGTGTGTGCGCATGCCGTCTCTTGTCGCATCCGTAATCGCCGCGATGTGGTCGGCGAGTTCGCTGTCCTGGAGCTCGGCGGTCTGTACATCGGCGAGGGCCACCATCTTGTCGATCCAGTCGCGGCGCATCGCTGTCCATCGTTCGACGCTGTTCATCGGTTGGTCGATGGTCAGCGCTCTCTGGGCCACGGCCAGCCTCTTGCGCGCGGAGGGGGGAAGCCTCGTCAAGAGCTTCAGAACCACCCGCGGCGGTGGGCCACCCGCCTTTCGCGGAGCTCCGTGAACGAATGCGCTGGTGTAGGTGCGCCCGTTGACGAACTCGAGAGCCAAGTGCGACAGGGGCATTCCCAGCTCGGCGAACGCCCGGCGGAATCCGTCGGCGAACGCCGCGGGCATGAGCTCCTGCAAGGCCGCGGTCGCGACGCCTTCCTGGTGGGACGCGTCCAACTCCCAGACCCCACCATCTGGAGCGGTCCAGTTGCCTTCGAGGCTGCCGGTGTGGGCGGCGGTGGTCATCTCTTGTCCCCCTTGTTGTCCAGTGTTGCTGAAATGATCGACAACTCGACCAACTCGGTCGTCGTCAGATCGACGTCTGAGAAGCCTGCTCGTTCGAGCCATCGCGCGTAGTCGGCGAAGGTGTGCGCCTGGCGGCAGGCATCGCCGGGCGACGTGCCTGCGCTGGTGTCGAGGCCTCGCTTGCGCGCTGCGAAGGTGTCCACGGTGTCGGCGACGAACACCCGGCCGCCTGGCCGACACCAGCTGGCGGCACGCCGAATGGTCTCGGCGGGTTCCAGATTGCTGGCATCGGTGCGATCGATCACGACTCCGTCGAACGTCCCGAGAAGCGAGGGGTCGACGCCGTCGTCGAATCCTTGGTCTCCGGCGACTCTCAGCACGTGGTCGTCTGGTCGCAGCATCGCCGAGATCGCCCTCGAAACGACATCGCCTCTGGTCGGTTCGTGCATTGCTCCATTTCACTCGCAAGCCGGTTCGAGGTCATCGGCACCGAAGCGAATACGTAATTCGCCGACCCGGCTACGTAATGCAGCGTCGGCGGGCTCTGCGGGCTTGTCGGCCCGGTCGGTCGGCTGCTAGCCAGATGTCTAGTGGGACGCACTTCGACACGGTCTGCCGAGCTCTCGATGGTCGGGGACCTACTGGCGCGCCTGGATGAGGGCCGGGGCGGTGCTCTGCTGATTCGAGGGCCCGCAGGTATAGGCAAGACGACCCTCGTTCGAGCGGCGGTGTCGGGCATCGACGGCGTTGATGTCTTGGTGGGGCGTGCGTATCGGTTCCAGTCGCCGGTGCCGTTCGGGCCGATCATCGAGGCTCTGGCCCCGAGGCTCCGCTCGGCTTCGGATTCTGCCCAATTGGTCGAGAACCTCAGCTCGCTGGGGGTCTTGTTCGACGGTTTGGCAGTCGAACCGGTTGGACCGCTGACCGAACCGCTTCAGCGTTCCAAGCTGCTGCATGCGCTGCACACGCTCGTGCACCGAATGTCTGGGGTTCGCCCCGTCGTGGTCGCCATCGACGATGCCCAGTGGGCCGACGAGTCGACGATCGAGTTTCTCGCATTGCTATCCGACTCGCTCAGTGACGTGCCTGTCGTCTTGCTGCTGGTCGAGCGTGTATCCGACCCCGACGCGGGGACAGCAGCCTCGACCCTGTTCAACCGAATGAGGCGGGACGGGTCGCGCGTGCTGGATGTGGGCCCCCTCGACGTTCTCGGCGTCGAGGCGATGGTCAGCGAACTACTGGGCGGGGGAGCCGTCGAACCCGAGCTGGTCCGCCTGCTCCACGATCGAACCGCCGGTACCCCCCTGTACGTGAAGGAGGTCGCCACCCGGCTGGTCGACAGCGGCTACATCGAGCGACGCGGCCTGGTCTGGCAGTTCACCGGTACCAGCATCCCACCGTCGAGCCACGGCCCAGAGCTCATGGCCGGGCGCCTCGAGGGTTGTGAAGACGACGACTTGGAGATTCTCGAGCTCTTGGCGCTTCACGGCGCACCACTCGCCGAGTCGGACCTCATCGCCCTCGGAGCCAACACCAGCAGGTTGGGCCCGCTCGCCCGTCGCCGCTTGATCGTCGAAGACGTCGGGCTGGGAAGCCCCCGCTGGGCGCTCGATCATCCGGTCTTGGCCGACGTCATCGTCGACCACCTGATCACCAGCGACCGTCAGGTGAGACACGAACGCCTTGCCCGCCTGTTCGTCGGCTCTGATCCTGACCGGTTTGCTCATCACCTGATGCACTCGGGACCGCGCGCGGCCAGGGTCACCGGCTCCGACGACGACACGGCAACCGTGCTTCGTCAAGCCGGAGAGCGCGCGCTGGCGCGTCGTGAACTGAGCGACGCCACCGACTTGTTGACCGCCGCCGGTCGGCAGCTGCAGCGACCACGTCCCGATCCCGCTGCAGCCGGCATCAACCTGGCGCTCGCTCGGGCATGGTCGGCGCGGGGCCACCACCGCACCGCCTCGCTTCTGGCCGCCGACGCGTGCACCGAGTTTGCCGAACTGGGCGATTTCGACTCGGCGCTCGACGCCGTCGAGGTCCGAGCCGACGGGCGCTTTCTGGAAAGCGAGGACGACTGGGCCTGGCTCGAGGAGTTGGCCGAACAGATCGAGTCCCAAGGCACCGACGCCCAACGGTTCGCCATCCGGTTTCGGTGCTATTTCGAGCGTGCCCGCGCAGGTTTCCCTGCCGACCTGATTCAAGCACTGCAAGAACGAATTGCCGAAATGCGCACAGCTGACGACCCCACGGTTGCCCAATTGTCGGCACTGTGTGTCGAGTTGTTCGGACGCAGTGGCAGCCGAGACATCGATGTGACCGAAGCCAACTACGACAAGCTGTGCGAGCTGGCCGAACGCAACACCATGGTCGGCTCTCGTGGCTGGAACGGTCGCCTGGACGTCTGCCACGCCAAGGGCGCCTGGAGCCAGAGCGAGGAAGTCGAGCGCGAGTACCTGGCATGGGTCGAGGCCAATGAGTTGTCGACCTCATGGCGACTGGACCTGCTCCGCTGGGACCGCCTCATCGCTCGCGGAGACCTGACCGCAGCGTTGCAGACAGACTTCGACCACCGTTACGTTGCTGCCTCCAACTCGAGGGTGGCGATCTTGAGGGCCCTTCAAAGGGTCAGGACGTTCGCCGCGTCGGGTGATATTGACGCCATTGAGTCCGAAGTGATTCCCCAGCCCGAAGTTCTGCCCGACGGATCGCCCGACCGCAGCTCGCTGCAGTACTACCGGACAGCTCTGCTCTTGAAGGCCGCTCACTGCAATGACCAGGACGCGATAGCAGCTACGCAACGCCCGCTGCTGGCCACCCACCCTGGGGTTCCCTTGGCTGCAATAGAGGCCAACGCTCTCGCCGACATCGTCGTTGGCGACTCCGATGGTCTCAGGGCAGCGGTAGACCTACTGCGTACATTCGACCGCGACGCGCAGTACTTGCCAGGAGCCAAAGCAGACCTGTTCGAGGGTGAGTTCGCACTGCGCCACGGCGATTCTCGTCTGGGGGCCGAGCTGATTCGGCGAGCACACCTGTGGTTCACCAAGGCCGAAATGCCCATCGACGCGGCGCGAACCGCGCTGCTGCTCGAGGCCGTGTCGCCCGTCTCGGACGAACAGGCGACGGCGCTGCTCGACTGGCTGCGGAGTCTCGAGCTCGATCACTGGGCGACGAAGGTCGCCGACTTGCTCAGGCGTCGCGGTGTCTCACGCAACGGCCCGACCACTGGCGAGTCCGGTCGATTCGATCTGTCGCGCCGCGAGCGTGAGGTCGCCAAGTTGGTTATGGACGGCATGACAAACCGCGAGGTCGCTGATGCCCTGTTCATCTCGGTTCGCACGGTGACCAGTCATCTCGACCACATCTACACGAAGCTCGGCGTGTCATCGCGCCGAGACCTCGCTCCGCTGTTGCGAAGCGAGGTCTGACGGAACCGGCCCTCGATCAGCTCAGTCGACGACCTCGATCTCGCCCCACATTCCGTTCACGAAGTGAGGCGCACCCCCCTCGACCTCCACAGGACCACCTTGCGACGCCTGGGCGGCGGCCATGTACTCGGCCGGATCGGCACCCGTCGGGATACCGCACAAGATCAGATAGCGACCGGCCTGGGTGAGCTCACCGGTGCCCTCCACCGCAAATCCCTCGGTGTCAGGTGGCGCCACGATGACGGTCTCGACCCCGCCTGCAAAGGCCATCAGCTCGTTCATCGGAAGCGCCATCAGCTCACTGCCCGACCTGGTCTCGTCGTCTGGTAGCCGGATGGCAACCAGCTCGTGGACCTCCATCGACGAAGCGTTTGTCATCGTCAGCGTCGACCCGACAGCAGCCTTGTCGGGCAGCCCTTCGAATCCGTAGTCAACCGCAGTGACGGCATAGGTGTCGGGCTCGAGACCGTCGTCGCCGCAAGCCGTCAAGCCGGCGAGCGCAAGGATCGACACGAGCACCAATATGAGTTTCTTGGAGTGTTGAAGCATGCCCCCAGCGTGTGGTGCCAGCGCTCGCTGCGAATCGGTACCAGGTACCTATCGGTCGGCGCTACGCACCGGCCGGCGCGGTACGTAGCGGACCTACTGGCCGATCGGCATGCCGCCGTCTATGTCTATTGGCCGATCGGCATGCCGCCGGCTGTGTCTACTGGCCGATCGGCATGCCTCCGTCGACGCGCAACAGGGCGCCGGTCATGAACGTCGAGGCCGGGCTGGCCAGGCAAAGCGCCCCGGTCACGATCTCCTCGGGTTCCGCCGGGCGACCCAGGGCGTTGTTGGCCGTGCGGCGGCTCTGTTCGTCCCACGCCTCGGCGATGTCGGTCAGGAACGGTCCGGGCGACAGGGTGTTGATGCGCACCTTGGGCCCGTACTCGGCCGCCAGCGAGCGGGTCATGGCGTTCAGCGCGGCCTTGGCCGAGCTGTAGGGCACCACCGCAGGCATCGGCAACAGCGAACCGGACGATGTCACGTTGACGATGGCGCCGCCGTCGCCGTCGAACATGCGCTTGGCCACCTGAGACGCCAGGCGGAACGGGCCCTTGAAGTTCAGGTTCACGACCGCGTCGAACAAGCCCTCCTCGACCAGATGGCTTGGCGTCGCCGGGCCCATTCCGGCGTTGTTCACCAGGATGTCCACGCGGCCGAACTCGCCGTATGCGGCTTCGATCAGTGCGTCGATCGAGTCCCACTTGGCGGCGTGGACCTGGGCGGCCAGAGCCCGGCGGCCCAGCGAACGCACTTCGTCGGCGACCTTCTCGCAGTTGTCGACCTTGCGGCTGGCGATGATGCAGTCGGCGCCACGTTCGGCAAACGCCTTGACCATCTGATAGCCGAGACCCCGGCTGCCGCCGGTTACCAGCACCACCTTGTCGGTGAAGTCGAACAGCGGATCGGTCATGTGGTTCCTCCTGGCTCTATGCGATCGACCAACCCCCATCGAAGGGCAGTCTGGGCATCGATTGTGTCGGTGGCCAGCGCCAGTGCCGCGGTGCGCCATCGTCCGCACCGGCGCGTGATGCTGACCGTTCCACCAGCGCCCGGTATCAAACCCAGACCGGGCTCGGGCAGGCCTATCAACGTGTCGGGGTGGGCGACGACCTCGCCTGCGAAGGCGGCCATCTCGATGCCACCACCCAACGCATAGCCGTGTATCCGAGCCGTCGTCTTGGCACTCAGCAGATCGAGCAGGCGTGCGGGGCTGCGCATCAATCGGGTGACGTGGGCGGTGGCGGGGTCGGGTCTCGAGCCGAATTGGGCCAGGTCGCCGCCGCTGCAGAACGACGGGCCGATACCCCGCAGCTCGATGTGTTCGACCGTGTCGTCGACGATCGCCACGGCCAGAATCTCGTAGAGCTGGTCTCGCATGGCGACCGAGAATGCGTTGTGACGGCCCGGCCGGTCCAGGCAGATCTGCAGCGTTGTGCCGATTCGTTCGGCGCTGACCACGCACTCGGTGCCGAGATCGTCTGGGGTGGACGAGGGGTTCGCTTGGCGCCAGCGTTCGAACTCGGGCCCGGCCTGAAGGGTCGAGTACACGGCCGACTCGGCTGCAAGGCCGGACTCGGTATTGGATGGCGGGTTGCGCAACAACACGGCCAGCGATGTGCAGGCGACGGGGTTCTGGGCGACGGCCGACTGCAGGTGGGCCAGATCGTGCGGGCCGACGATCAGGTCTGCGCCGGCCGGCCCATCGCCGCCCAGATCCGATCCGACGAACGCCACGACGACGGGCAAGGCACCCGGAGACGGCAGCGAGCAGGTCGCGTCGCCCTCGACCACGAGCAGGGGCGTTGTGGCAGCGGCCTCGCCGGCATAGGGAGAGCCGACCCAATCGGCATAACTCTCGGGGGTGCAGAACATCGGTGTGATCGCCAGAGGCTAGGCCGCGCCATGATGTGCGTGTGAGTCGGCAGCCCACAGAACCGATCGTCGGCAGGCTGCTGAAGCTGTGCGAGGCGCTCGACTCGGCGGGTGCACGGGTGGGGGAGTGGTTCGGCGGAGATCCGCTGGCGGTGCTCGACCAGCGCATCGAGTTGCTGGGGCTTCAGGCGCCTGCTTCGCCCAGCGTCAGCTTTGGCGGTAAGGCCCGCATGGTTCGATGTTTCGATGGCTGGGCGGCAGTGTCGTTGCCGCGCCCCGAAGACGTCGAGGCCGTCGCTGCATGGCTCGAACTCGGGCACTCGACAGCGGCCGACCATGATCCTTGGCCCGTCGTCGTGCAGGGTTGTGCCAGCAGGTCGACAGCAGAAGTGATCGAGCGCGCCGCCCTTTTGGGGCTGGCGGTGTCGGCGGTCGGCGAGCGGTGTGAAGACACACAGGCGGTGCTGGCCGAAAGGGTCGGCGAGGCGCCAGCGATCGAACCGGCCAACCTGGTCGTCGCCAACCTGGGTTCGTTGTGGGCCGCACCGCTGGCGGCACAGATGCTGCGCCGCATGGGCGCCAGGGTCATCACGGTCGAGAGCACCGAGCGGCCCGACGGAGCGCGCGCCACCCCACGGTTCTTCCAGGCGCTGCATGAGGGCACCGAGTTCGTCAGCATGCCCTTTGGCACCCCAGCCGGACGGCGCAGCCTGGCCGAGCTGCTCCAGTCTGTCGACGTGGTCATCGAGGGCTCTCGGCCCCGGGCGCTTCAACAGCTGGGAATCGACGCC
>JAGQSP010000527.1 GCA_020439485.1 Acidimicrobiales bacterium
TCGAGCGCTTCCGCTACAAGGCCACCAAGGCTCGCCAGGTTCAGAGCCGCATCAAGGCGATCGAGAAACTCGAGTCGATTCCGGTCCCGACCCACAAACAGCTCAAGGCCAGGTTCGCCTTCCCCGAGCCTCAGCGCTCTTCGCGGGTCGTCGTCGAGTTCAGCGAGGTGGCGGCCGGATATGACGGCCAGGCGGTGCTGACGGGCGTCGAGTTCGTGGTGGAACGAGGGCGCAAGGTGGCGCTGGTGGGCCCCAACGGCGCCGGCAAGACCACCCTGGTCAAGCTCTTGTTGGGCGATCTGGCCCCGATGGCGGGCTCGGTCGAGATCGGCAACAACGTCGACCACGCGACCTTCAATCAGCACCAGGCCGATGTGTTGAATCTCGACCGCACCGTCTTCGACGAGTTCCGGGCCAACATCGGCGATCCGCTCGATCGCAACCTTCGCACCGTTCTGGGCTCGTTCGGGTTCGGCGGCGACGCGGCCGACCGCAGGGTCGGAGACCTGTCGGGCGGCGAACAGACCCGCCTGGCCCTGGCCATGACCATGGCCAACCCCGTCAACCTACTGGTGCTCGACGAGCCGACCAACCACCTCGATCTGCCCAGCTGCGACCTGCTCGAAGACGCCTTGCGCGCCTACCCGGGCACGGTTGTGTTGGTCACCCACGATCGCCATCTGATCCGCAATGTGGCAGATGCCCTGGTCGAGGTGCGCAACGGCAAGGCCGTATGGCACGAAGGCGTCGACGAAGAGGTTCTGAAGCCCAGCTCGCAGCGGGTTGCGGGCAATGTGCAACCGCAGGCGACGCCCAAGACCCGGCCCGAATCGGGCCTGGGCGAAGATCGCAAAGCCCGCAAACGCGCCGAGGCCGAACAACGAAACAACAAGAGCAAGGCCACCAAGGAGCTACGCAACCGGCTCAACCGGGTCGAGAAAGACTGGGAGTCGGCCGAGGCGGCTCTGGTGCAGATCCAGGATCAGATGGCCGACCCGGCGACATACGAGAACCCCGAGCGGGTCAAAGAGCTGACAAAACAGCACGACGAGGCCAAAGATCGCGCCGCCCAACTGATGGCCGAATGGGAACGGCTGTCGGCGCGGATCGAGAACGCCGTCTAGATCATCGGCGGCCGGTGGTCATGCGGCTGGCCGCTGCCACCAACACCGCCGCGCCCGCCAGCACAAGCAGCACGGGCAGCGCCAACGCCAGGTCGAGGCGTCCCCAACCCTGCGACTCGAAGGCGAACCAACCGCCCAGCGCGACGAAGATCACCCCGGCCACCACAGAGAACACGTCGACATCTTGATTGCCTACCGGGTTGTTCACCGACCGCCCCTCATCGCTCTACCTCGACCGTGATCGAGCCGACACCGACGTCGAGATCCAGCACCAGAGGCGGTCCCAGGTCGTCGACCGGCTCGAACGCTGCTATCCGTTCTGCAGCCACTCCCCCGTCGCTGACACCCACGAGGTCGTAACGACCGAGGCCCACCCTGGCGTCGACAACTATCGCCTGGTCGGGCCGCACCACCACGCGCATCTGGCCGGCACCGAGTTCGGCCACGACGTGAACCACTGGTCCCTCTACCGACGCCGCCCAGCCGAACTCGGCCGCCTCGACGTCCAGCGGATCTACCTCGGTCAGGTCGATGGTGACCGTGCCCGCACCGAGGCCGATCTGCTGGGGACCCAACTGCACTTCCTGGGCATCGACCACGACGAATCGCCGACCCACACCACCGGTCAGCGGAACCTGGACAATCGTTGCAGCCAGCAACAAGGCGCACAGGACCGAGCCGAACGGCACCAGGCCGCGCGGTCTTCCCCACCAACCGCCTGCGATCAGCGCCAACCCCATCGTCACGACACCGATCGAACCGAGCAGCCGCCACGACACGTCGACCAGGTCGCCTCTCTCGAGCAGGTACAGCAAGCCGCTGGCGACGAGGAGAGTTCCCGCGGTGAGCGTTCCGAGCGGGATGTTCTTGGGACCCGACGGCCTCTCGGGCGCAGGCCGACGACCAGGAGTCTGCGGTTCGGTTGGCGTCTGGGCGCGTCTGGGCTCGCCGACGGGGTCTACCGGCTTGGAGCGCGGCGGCGCCTGGGTGGCCGAGCCTTGCGATGAAACCGGGTCGCCGCGATGGGCAGGCCCAGGCGGCAACGCCAAGCGGGCGCGGGGCCTCAGCGGCATGCGGCCCCAAACGAGACCCACGCCCACCACGACCAGCATCCACGGAACGAGGATGTCGTCGGGAGGGGTCAGCCCCAGCGCTCTGGCGGTGGCGACAAGGCCGGCGCACAGAACACCAACCGCAATCCCCTGACCGAGCATGGGCCTCATCCCCGGGCGGACGGGGTTCGAGGTCGGCCAGTCGCGCTCGGGCATCGCGAGGGCACCCACCAGATACAGACCGATACCCAGGCCCCAGATCGCCGTCAGGGCAACAAAGGCGACCCGCATCAATATGGCGTCCACCGCCGCGGCCTCGGCCAGTCCACCGGCGACACCCCACACCACGCGGTCGTCGGTGGTGCGCCTCAGCCCGGGCGCGCCAGACCTGCCCGAGGGCCGTTTGTGGCGGGTCGCTGTCACCTCACTCCATCGGACACTCGTCACAACGAGTGAGGCATGGGCCCATCAACCAGCGCGTGCGGGCAGGTACCTCGACACCGCAGCTGCACCGGCCAGGGTCACCGCTCCGACGACTATGCAGGCCACAGACAAGCCGGACAGGAAGGCGTCGGCAACCGCATCGACGTACTGTCCGGCGGCGTCCCCCAACTGCGGGGCGATGATTCGAACCGCACCAACCGACTCTTCGGTCAGCTCCCTCGCCTCGACAGGCAGGTTTGACACCACCGCACTGTCGGCGAGTCGGCTGACGTAGATCGAGTTGAACACGCTGCCCACCACCGCCACGCCCAAGGTTCCGCCGAGCTCGCGGGTGGTGTCGTTGACCGCCGATCCGACACCGGCCTTGTCGAGCGAAAGCGAGCCCATTATCGATTCGGTGGCCGGGGCGGTCGTCATGCCCAGGCCGGCACCCAACAGGATCATCTGCCCCACGATCTCGAGGTAAGGCGTGGTGGCCGACGCCGCCGAAACCCAGAAGAACGCCGCGGTCATCGACAGCAGACCTGTGACCACCACTCGGGTTGTGCCGACCCGCTCGACGACCTTGGGTGACAGCACCGCAGCAATGGCGATCGAGGCCGCAACCGGAATCGTTCG
>JAGQSP010000528.1 GCA_020439485.1 Acidimicrobiales bacterium
CTAGGCCGACTTGGCAGCCAGCGGCGTTAGCTCACGAAGGCCGCTTGGGCATGCCGGGCCGCCATGGTTCGGCCGTCTCGGGGTTGTCGGGCCAGTGGTGTTTGGGATAGCGCCCCCGGAGCTCCTTGCGGACATCTGCGTAAGTACCCCGCCAGAATCCGGCGATGTCGGTGGTGCGCTGAACGGGTCGCATCGCGGGTGAGAGAAGCTCGAGGGTCACCGGAAGCCGGCCGCCCGCGACCGCAGGGTGTTTGGTGCATCCGAGAAACTCCTGCAGAGGCGCAGCCATCACCGGCACGCCCGACGACCAGTCGATCTGGCGAGCCGAACCGATGGGAGTCGTCATGCGCGTCGGGGCCAGGTCGTCCAGTCGCAGCGATGCATCCCACGAACGCCCGGCCAGGATCGCAGAGGCGACCGTCGAGGCGCCCAGGGGCTTGGTCAGGTCGGTGTAGTCGGCCAGCCATCCGATGTCGTCGGCCAGCAGGTCGGGTTCGATCGGTTCCATGTCCTGGACCAATGCAGCCACTGCATTCCAGCGCATCACCACGGAGGCGATGCGGCCCTGGTCGTCGAGCGCCTCGATGCCGTTGGCCCGAACGTATGCCTGCAACGCTTCGAGGGCCTCGGCGTTGGTGGGCGGGCGAACATCGGCCGAGAGCTCGATGGCGCCGATGTGTGTGCGCGTTCGAGCCAGGGCGACGCGCCGCTGGGCGTTCCACTGCACCTCGGTGGCTTCCGAGGGTGGCGAAGCCGTCACGGCTGTTGCCCGGTCGATCTCGGCCGCCGCGTCGATGCGGACGTCTGGGCCCTGCCCGGATACGGCCGTGACCGCCAGCCACTCGGCGCTGAAGGCGGGGGACGAGGCCCCGCGACCGCACGCCAGCAGATAGCGCCCATCGGGTCGACGCCTGGCGATGAGCTGGGGGAACGCTGCCGTGATCGCCCTCCCGGTCACCGGCCCCGAGGCCTCGGCGGCAATCCCCAGGCTCTCGTCGGTCCCGCCGCCGGTCGCCTCGCCGATGCGCCTGGCCAGCTGCTCGGTCTGGCGCGATGGTGCTTTGCGCTCGGCGCTTGCCAGGTCGATCAGCTCACCCCTGGCACCTGACTCGATGACTGCGATCAGGCAGGCCGTCTCGACCGCACCCAAGCAGGGGGCGAGCTCTAGCGCGACCTTTGCCAGGCGTGCCGTGACGCCGAGCCCCGCGGCGGTTCTGCCCAGCTCGGTCGGTCTTGCCTGGCGGTCGACGAAGCCGAGCTGTTGCAGGGTCGAAGTAGCAGCATCGAGGTCTTCGGCTTTGGGTTCGGTCAGCCACGTCATCTGGTGGGGATCTGCACCCCAGATGGCCAGCTGCAGCACCAGGTCGTCGAGCTCGACCGACTCGATTTCGGGCGGATCGACATCGGCCAGGGATTCGTCGACACTGCTGTCCCACAGTCGCAGCACCCGACCCGGCCCCAACCGCCCGGCGCGCCCGGCCCTCTGGTCGACCGACGAGCGCGACGCCCGCACCGTTCGCAGAGGAGACAGGCCCGAGAGATCCCGAACCGGTGCGCGACGCAGCCCCGAGTCGACGACCGCCGTCACGCCCTCGACCGTCACAGATGATTCGGCCACGTTCGTAGCGATGACGACCCTCGGCCTATCGCCGGCCCCGACGACACGCGCTTGTTCGGCCGGGCTCATCGAACCGTGCAAACCCACACCGTGCCTGGCCCACCCCGCCGAACGTTCGAGGCACAGGTCTAT
>JAGQSP010000529.1:0-552 GCA_020439485.1 Acidimicrobiales bacterium
CGCATTGCCGAGTTGGTCAGCTTGGGGTTCTCCCAGAACAGGTGGGCGTACCATTCGCGCCACGCCAGCTGTCGGATGAAGGCCTCGCGCCCGTGAGATGTGCCGTCGAGTACCTCGATGGCCAGGAGGGGCGACAAGGTCCCGAACTTCAGCGCTGCACCAAAGTGTGACGTATGTGCACCGTCGAGCTCGTTGCGCACATCGTCGTAGGTGTCGACGCGCTCGGCGAACTCGTACAACTGATGAAGCGCCTTGGCCTCGCCTCTACCGGATCGCTCGGCCGCCGGAGCCTGCAGGCCGTCGCACAGGGCCCGCTGCGCCGTATCGACCCAACGTTTGTAGAACGGTGTGAACACCTGAGACACGCGACCGTTGGTTCCAACGACGGCGCCGGGCGGCTGCACCAAGGTGCCCCAGTGGCCGACCAGCTCGCCTTCGCATGCCTCGGCTACCGCAGCGTCGCGCCTGGTGCTGTAGGGCGTGACGTCGTTGTTGACGTGAATCTTCGATACGTCGTGCGTCGAGGCGAAACGTGGCACCACATCCCTTGGC
>JAGQSP010000529.1:655-2635 GCA_020439485.1 Acidimicrobiales bacterium
TGGCGACCGGGTCGTCCACGAACAGCGCCGAAACCTCGCCGGAGCTTGCGGCGGCGGCCAGGGCGGGGTTGTCGTGGACCCGAAGGTCTTTGCGGAACCAAACCAGCTGTCTCGACACGCTCGAACAGTCTATGGATAGCCTCGCGGTCTGCTTTGCCGACAGGACCGATGTCGGAATCGACGAACCCAGGAGTGAACATGATCGGCCACGAGGGACTCATGATGGGCATCGACATCGGGGGCTCTGGCATCAAGGGCGCCCCTGTCGACCTCGACGCCGGCCGCTTCGCCGAGGAGCGCCACCGCGTCGATACCCCTCAACCGGCGACGCCGGGCGCCGTGGTTCACGCGGTCGGCGAGGTCATCAACTATTTCCGCTGGAAGGGCCCCGTCGGGTGCACCTTCCCCGCCGTCGTGCAGAACGGAACGGTCGTAACCGCCGCCAACGTCGACAAGAGCTGGATCGGGGCCGACGCCGCCACGCTGTTGTCTTCGCATCTGGGCCACGACGTGCTGGTGGTCAACGATGCTGATGCAGCTGGCGTGGCCGAGATGGAGTTCGGTGCGGGCGCCGGTCACGAGGGCACGGTGCTGATCGTCACCCTGGGCACCGGCATCGGTACGTCGTTGTTCGTGGACGGGACCCTCGTTCCCAACACCGAGTTGGGCCACATCGAGATCGACGGCGTCGACGCCGAGACCCGGGCAGCGTCGCGCTGGCGCAAGGAGGAAGGTCTCAGCTGGGAGCAGTGGGGTGGCAGGGTCGACAAGTACCTGCGCACCATCGAGCGGCTCATCTGGCCAGACCTGATCATCGTGGGCGGCGGTGTCTCGAAGCGCCACGAGGACTTCTTTCCCTACCTCAACACCCGCACTCCGCTGACGCCTGCGAAACTGCGCAACGACGCCGGCATCATCGGCGCTGCACTGCTGGCAGCTCGCACGCACTGAGGGTCGCCGCCGGCTTCGGCAGCCGGCTAGCACCGTGGCTATTCTCGCAAGTGGAATCCGAGCCGAACGAGGTGCGACGTGAACGAGCCGACGATCGAGAACTATTACTCCGAGGACAGGACGTTCGCCCCACCGGCCGACTTCGTGAGCCGGGCCCTGGTCACAGACAACTCGCTGTACGAGGAGGCCGCGGCAGACCGGTTGGGCTTTTGGGCGCGCCAGGCTCGCGAGCTGGTGACCTGGTTCGAGGACTTCGACACCGTCCTCGAGTGGGAGCTTCCCTTCGCCAAATGGTTCGTGGGCGGCAAGCTCAACGTTTCGTACAACTGCCTCGACCGTCACGTCGAAGCGGGCAAGGGCGACAAGGTCGCCTTCCACTGGGAGGGCGAACCTGGTGACACCCGCACCATCACCTACTCCGAACTGCTCGACGAAGTGTCGCGGTTTGCGAACTCGCTGAAGAGCCTGGGGGTTCAAAAGGGCGACCGGGTCTGCATCTACATGCCGATGATTCCCGAACTGCCAGTAGCGATGTTGGCCTGCGCGCGCATCGGTGCGCCGCACTCGATCGTGTTCGGCGGCTTTTCGGCCGACTCGTTGGCCGACCGTATCCATGACGCCGAGGCCAAGGTCCTGATCACCGCCGACGGGGGCTACCGCCGTGGCGACCCGTTCGGGCTCAAGCCGACGGCCGACGCAGCCGTGGCTGCCACATCCAGCATCGAGCACGTCGTCGTGGTGCAGCGCACCGGACAAGACGTCGACTGGACCGATGTAGACGTCTGGTGGCACGACCTGATGGCCGATGCCTCGCCGGATTGCCCGCCCGAACCCATGGACTCCGAGGATCTGCTGTATCTCCTGTACACCTCGGGCACCACCGCAAAGCCCAAGGGCATCATGCACACCACCGGTGGATACCTCACCCAGGTGGCATTCACCCACAAATACGTGTTCGACCTGCATCCGGACAGCGACGTCTATTGGTGCGCAGCCGACATCGGCTGGGTCACCGGCCACAGCTACATC
>JAGQSP010000530.1 GCA_020439485.1 Acidimicrobiales bacterium
TTCGAAGGCAAGGCCATCGTGCAGTGGGAGGATTCCGAACAGGGCGGCGACTTCGACAAGGACGTATGGGGCACCATCGCCTTCAAGCTCGACACCAACGTAACTCCCTTCACCATCGAGGTCACCACCGACGTCGTCGATTACCAGAGCAATAACGGCCAGCTGTTCGGTTTCATCATCAGTGGCACCACCCAGGACGGTTTCCATGCCTACTCGGGAGGCAATGGCAACGGCATCCCATCGCCAGCATTCCGGGTGAGCTACAACGATCCCGACATCCTGATGTCCGATTGTGATAACGACCCCTTCGAAGGAAAAGACATCCCCAATACCAGTACTAAAACGGCCAAGAACTACTGCGAATCGACCGATCCGCCGCGCACCCACGTCTTCACAGTGGCCCCCAACGGCGGCGGCGCCGGCCTCCTGCCCGATCCCCTGCTGCTCGCGGCCAAGTACGGCGGTTTCATCGACAGCAACGGCAACGACCTGCCGGACCTCAAGGACGAGTACGACATCCGTGACACCAGCGGCACCAAGGTGCCGGGCGGTGACGGCATCCCGGACACCTATTTCTTCGTGACCAATCCCTCGGCGCTGGAAGATGCCCTGCGCGCGGTGTTCGACCAGGTCATCGAACGCGTCGCCTCGGGTACCGCCGCGGCCGTCGTGGCCAACTCGCAGGAAGGCACCGGCGCGGTCTTCCAGGCCCTCTACGACCCCGTCAAGTCGGACAACCTCGGCAACGAGGCAACCTGGATGGGCACGCTGCACGCCCTGTTCGTCGACCCGGCCGGCTACCTCCGCGAGGACTCCAACGGCAACGACAAGCTCGACAACTACAACACCGACAAGGTCATCGAGATCTACTTCGACGAGGACCTGCGACGCTCGCGCATCAAGCGTTTCGGCAGCGACAGCGACGACGAGTTCATCCAGAGCTCCGAAAGCGACGACGAGCTGACCAGCCTGAAACCGATCTGGAATGCGCGCGAACAGCTGTCCGCGGTGAGCAACGTCACCACCCAGCGCACCTATTCCGCGACTGCCGACACCGGGCGCTACATCTTCACCTGGCTCGATACCGATCGTGACGGCGTCGTCGCAACCGACGGCTCCGAAGAACTGGCCTTCACCACCAGCACGTTCAACAACAGCACCTTCGGCTGGATCGACGTGTGGGACGGCATCACCAAGAACGACACCGAGGCCGACAAGCTGGTCAACTACATCCGTGGCCAGGAACAGACCGGTTACCGCAACCGCACCGTCGACTACAACGCCGACGGCAGCGTCGAGATAATCCGCCTCGGCGACATCGTCCATTCCACCCCCACCGTGGAGGGCACGCCGCGCGGCGCGTTCGACCTGCTGACCCTGGACGACAGCTACACGGCCTTCCGCGCCAAGTACCTCAACCGCCGCAACGTGGTCTACGTCGGCGCCAACGACGGCATGCTGCATGCCTTCAACGGCGGCTTCTTCGACGTCACGGACAGCGCCTTCAAGACCAAGCTGACCACCGAGATCGAGCACCCGCTGGGTTCCGAGCTGTGGGCCTATATCCCGAAGAACCTGCTCGGCCACCTGCAATGGCTGGCGGACGAGGATTACACCCACGCCTTCTACGTCGACCAGAAACCCTTGACGCTGGACGTCAAGATCTTCGATGACGACACCACCCATCCCGGCGGCTGGGGCACCATCCTGGTGGTCGGCATGCGCCTCGGCGGCGGCCACGACAACAACGGCATCGTGCTCGACACCGCCGCCGATGGCCTCGGCGGCGCCAATGCGGCCGATGATGTCCTGACCAAGTCCGCCTACGTGGTGATGGACATCACCGATCCCGAGCAACCGCCCAAGGTGATCGCCGAGTTGTCACCGCCCGGCCAGTTCCTGACCACCAGCGCCCCGGTCGTGGTGAGCATGGGCGAGGCGCTGCCCTCGACCAATGCCACCCCGCCGAACAAGTGGTACCTGGTGCTCGGATCCGGACCGACCAACCTCGGCACGGCGTCCTCCAACCAGACCGCCAAGCTCTTCGCCTACGACCTGCGCGATCTCTATCTCGGCAACGATGGCGTCATCGAAGACGGCCCGTTCAACGACGAGGGTACGCCAAACAATGGCCGCGGTTACGTCGACACCGGGGAAGCGAACACCTTCGTCGGTGACTTCACGGCGGCCGACCAGGATCTCGACATGAAGGTCGAAGCGATCTACTTCGGCACCGTCGGTGGCGAGTCCGGCACCGGCGGCAGCTTCTACCGCATGAGCCTGAACGAGAAACCGGCGACGTCCGACTGGAGCGAGCCCTTCAAGCTCCTCGACGTCAACAAGCCGTTCTCGACGCGGGCCTCGATCACCATCGACACGGCCTTCCGCACCTGGCTGTTCGCCGGTACCGGGCGCCATTACACCAACAACGACAAGAACTCGTCGGCGCAGCAGACCCTGTACGGATTCATCGACCCCTATGC
>JAGQSP010000531.1 GCA_020439485.1 Acidimicrobiales bacterium
ACCTCCGAAGACACGGCCGGTGGCCGAAGCACCCACCGTGCGGCTCAGCCATTCTTCGGCAGTTCGCGGAAGGGGGTGTCTGCCGCAGGGCCGGGCTCGCGCGGCAGGCCCAACACCCGCTCGCCGATGATGTTGCGCTGCACCTGGTCGGTGCCGCCATAAATCGACGGACCGGGCGAGAAGATCGCCGCCTCTTGAATGAGCCCGCCCGTCGCGCTGGACCGCCCCATGAGCATGGCGTCGGGCCCGATCACAGAAAGACCAACCTCTCGGAACTGCCGATACTGCTCGCTCATCTGGAGCTTGCCGATGTTGCCCTCGGCACCGGTGCGCTGATTGGCGTCTTTAGAGCGCAGAGCGTTCAGTCGGTTGATCTCGAGCAGCGAATGAAGTCCCACCAGCCGCTGGCGGATGACCGGGTCGGCGATCTTGCCGTTCTGACGGGCGATACCGACGATCTGATCGAACATCGACTTGCCCACTCCCACGACGCCACCGCCCCGGGCCTGGGATGCCTTGGCCACCACATCACCACACTTGCGGTCGAGGTTGCCCGCTATCTGGCCGGCCGCACACTGGGGCATGGAAGCCGACCCGGTGCCCAAGCTGGCTCGCTCCCACATCAGGGTGGTGTTGGCAACCCGCCAGCCATCGCCCAGGCCGCCGATAGCTGCCGCTGCATCGACCCTGGCATCGGTGAGGAAGACCTCGTTGAACAGGGCTCGGCCGGTCATCTCGCGAAGTGGCCTGACATCGACGCCCGGCTGGTTCATCTCGATGGCGAAATACGAGATTCCCTTGTGCTTTGGAGCGTCGGGGTCGGTGCGGGCGATCAGCATGCCCATATCTGCGATGTGGCCGCCCGAGGTCCACACCTTCTGGCCGTTGACGATGAACTCGTCGCCGTCGCGGTCGGCCTTGGTGTTCAGACCGGCCAGGTCAGATCCGGCGCCTGGCTCGGAAAACAGCTGACACCAGGCCTGCTGGCCGTTCAAGATCGGAGGCACGAAGCGCTCGATCTGCTCGGGTGTGCCGTGCGTGGCGATCGTGGGTGCGGCCAACATGGTGCCCAAGCCGGTGGGCGGGCTGATGACCCCCTTCGATGCCAGCGCCCGGCTGACAGCCTGGGCTTCGGGTCGCGAATAGCCGCGACCGCCGGCCTCTGGCGGCAGCATCGGATGCGACAGGCCCGCGTCGGCAAGCCGCTGCCACCACTGCGCGACGGTGGCGTCGGGGTCCCAGTTGTCGTCGACCCATGCCGCAACTTCTCGTTCGATCGCTTCGCTCACCAGACCTCCAGGCGTACCGTTTCGTCGCTCGATGATGCACCATCGCGCATGAAACAGGCCAGAATCGACTACTGATCTCGGCCAAGATGACGACTGGAAAGCCCATGGACTGCCTTCGAGAACTACTCAGCGAACGCGACGTGCTGCTCGTGGACGGGGCGATGGGCACACGGCTGTTCGAGACGGGTCTCGAACCGGGCGATGCACCAGAGCGAATGAACCTGGACGCCCCCGCCGCGGTCACCGACGTGCACCGCGCCTACGTGGCCGCGGGATCAGACATCGTTCTCACCAACTCTTTCGGGGGTACCCGGTATCGGCTGGCTCTGCACTCGCTCGACGATCGCGTGGTCGAGATCAACGCCGCAGCAGCGCGCAACGCCAGGGCCGCAGCCGACGAGGTCGACCGCAAGGTGCTGGTTGCCGGTTCTGTGGGTCCCACCGGCGAACTGCTGGTGCCCATGGGAAGCCTCGAACCCGACGCAGCCCGCGCCGCATTCGCCGACCAGGCCAAGGGTCTGGCAGAGGGCGGAGCCGACATCATCTGGATCGAGACCATGAGCTCGCTCGAAGAGGCCGAGGCCGCGGTCGAAGGCGCGCGGTCGGTCACGTCGCTGCCGATCGTCGTGACCATGAGCTTCGACACAGCAGGACGCACGATGATGGGCGTCACCGGAACGATGGCCGCAGAGCGGTTCTCGGCCATGGGCGTCACAGCGGTGGGTGCCAACTGTGGCAACAACCTCGCCGACACCGAGGCCGCCGTCGCAGAGATACGGGCCGCGGCCCCCGACCTGTTGGTGGTGTCGAAGGCCAACGCCGGCATACCCCAGTGGGTCGGAAGCGAGCTGCACTACAGCGGCACACCAGACGTCATGGCCGCCCACGCCCATCGGGTCAGGGGATTGGGGGCTGAGATAATCGGTGGCTGCTGCGGCAGCGCTCCCGAGCATCTGGCTCACATGCGCAAGGTTCTCGACGGCGACATCGACGTACCAGAGGTCGAGGTCGGTGTCGCGACGGCTCGGGCCGAGGAGTCCGGCGAGCGAGCCGCTAGACGAGCACGCCGCAGGCGCTAATCTGGCTCCGTTCGGCCCGCTCCGGCCGCACCCGACGGGTGCCGCCGCCCGCGTCGAACAGACAAGGAGCTGAATATGCGAATCCTGTTCGCTGACGCGATCGAAGAAGATCGCCTCGAAACGCTGCGCGCCGCCGGCCACGAAACGGTCGTGGATGCTTCACTCAGCGCAGACGAACTGCCCTCGGCCATCGGCGGGTTCGACGTGTTGGTGGTGCGGTCGACCAAGGTCACCGCCGACACCATCGCATCGGCCGATCGATTGGGCCTGATCACCCGAGCAGGCGCCGGAACCGACAACATCGACATCGACGCCGCCTCGCAGCGCGGCATCTATGTGTGCAACGTTCCAGGCCGTAACGCCATCGCCGTGGCCGAGCTGGCGATGGGCCTGCTGCTGGCCATCGACCGCCAGATACCCGACAACGTCGCCGACTTGCGCAACCAGGCGTGGGACAAGAAGCGCTACACCAAGGCCGACGGCATCTACGGCAAGACCATGGCCGTGATCGGCCTCGGCGAGATCGGGCTCGCAGTGGCCGAGCGCGCAAAGGCGTTCGGCATGACGGTGCTGGCCGAGCGCAAACCACGCACGGCCGACGCATTGGCACGCATTCGTTCGACCGGGGTGCAACTGGTCGATTCGCTCGACGAGATGCTGAGCCAGGCAGACGTCGTCAGCTTGCACGTTCCGAAGAGCCCGGCCACCACGGGTATGGTCGACGCCGCTTTCCTGGCCAAGTTGCCCGCCGGAGCGATCCTGTTGAACACCGCCAGGGGCGACCTGGTGGTCGAGCAAGACCTGCTCGCCGCACTCGACGCCGGCCTGCGCGCCGGTCTCGACGTGTACCCGAACGAACCGGCCGCATCGCAGGGTGC
>JAGQSP010000532.1 GCA_020439485.1 Acidimicrobiales bacterium
TTCGTGGCTGGTAAAGGGCGGCGCCTTGTTCGCCGACCAGAGCTAGCTTCGCTGCATGTACGTTCCGAAGGCGTTCGCCGTCGACGACCACACCCAAGCGCTCGCCGTGTTGCGCGCAGTGCCATTTGGTCATCTGGTCACCTCGGTCGGCCGGCTCGAGTCGACAGCTCTTCCGTTCCTTGTCGACGATGAACTGACGCTGGTCAGCGCTCACGTAGCCAGGGCCAACGACCACTGGCGCCGCATCGATGGTGCAGAGGCGCTGCTGATAGTGCCGACTGTTGACGCCTATATCTCGCCGCGCTGGTACCCCACCAAGGCCAGCGACGCCAAGGTGGTGCCCACGTGGAACTACGAACTGATCCACGTTCACGGAACCGTCGAGGTCGTTCATGACGACAGCTGGAAGCTCGACACCGTCACTGCGCTGACCGACCTCAACGAAGCCAGAACCCCCGGAGTCTCACCGGCATGGCGCGTCGACGACGCCCCCGACGACTACATCAACAAGATGCTCTCTGCGATCGTCGGGCTGCGAATCAAGGTCCACCACATCGAAGCCAAGCGCAAGCTCAGCCAGAACAAGCCGCAACACGACCGGCTGGGCGCCGCTGAAGCCCTGTTGCGATCTGACCGCCAACGCGACCGCGAAGTAGGTTCGTTGATGCGGTCAGCCGACGGTTGATGACGCGCCGACGTGGGGGCACCTGTGTACGACGGATTCGAAACCCTGAGCATCGACATCTCCGATCGTGTGGCGGTTGGCGTCATCGACGCTCCGCCGGTCAATGTGATGACCCCTCAGCTGTTTCGAGATCTGCGCAACTTCGCCGATGCGACCGCCACTGACGACGAGGTGCGCGTGGTGGTGCTTCGCAGCGCCAACCCAGAGTTCTTCATCGCTCACTTCGACGTCGAGGTGCTGGAAGCAGCCCCCGTCGACGAGCCCGCTCAGCGAAGCGACACGCTGAACTCGTTTCATCGCATGTGCGAGACCTATCGCACCATGCCCAAGCCGACCATCGCAGAGATCGCGGGACGTGTTGGTGGCGGAGGAAACGAGCTGGCCATGTCGTTCGACATGCGCTTCGCTGCGCTGGGCAGTGCGGTCTTCAATCAGATGGAGGTACCGCTGGGCATCTTGCCAGGTGGGTCGGGCACCCAGCGGTTGCCACGCCTGGTGGGTCGCGGCCGCGCCATGGAGATAGTGCTCGGCGGAGTCGACATCGACGCCGAAACGGCCGACCGATGGGGTTTGGTCAATCGTGCGATGCCCGCAGACGAGCTGACCCCGTTCGTCGATGCGCTGGCGAGACGTATCGCCTCGTTCTCCCCGGGGGCCGTGGCTCTGGCCAAGCAGTCGGTGTTGAACGCCGACGAACTCGACCTGTCCGAGGGCCTACTGGAAGAGGCGTTCCTGTTCCAACAGACAATGCGTCTACCCGGCACCCAGGCCCTGATGCGCGAGTTCTTGGCGCGCGGCGGTCAGACGCGCGAAGGCGAACTGCGGGTCGCCGACCTGATGACCGAATAGGT
>JAGQSP010000533.1 GCA_020439485.1 Acidimicrobiales bacterium
GTCTTGCCGACGATGGCGCGTTCGATCTCGGCGATCAGCTCCGTGTGGGTTGAGGTCACGCGTTGTCTCCCTGCCGGTTGCGGGCCACCGATGCGAGGCAGCCGTGGATGGCCTTCGACACCCTGTCCTGGTGCCAACTCTCGATCGCCGGAGCGCCTTCCAGCAACAGCACCCCGTCGGGGCCGATGATGTCTTCGATCGCAGGCCGGTGCCTGGGATTGTCGAGGTCGAGCCCGTGGCGCACCCGCAGCACGGTCGCCAGGTCTGAGCGCAGCCGGGGCACCACCCTCCAGGTGAGGTCGCTGGGAGCCACTGCGATTCGAGCCATCTGCAGCCGTTCCCTCGATATCGCCAGCCGCGACGCCTTCAGAACACCCTCGTCGGCGTCTCGGCCGTCGGTCTTCGCAACCCGCTCGCCGACTCGGGCAACCAGCCCGGGCCCCACGACGAAGATCAACGAGGCGGTGGTGACCAACGTGATCGTCAGCATCGCTTGGGGTGCGTCGATCTGGTCTGCGATGACGCTGGCGGCCAGCAGCATTGCCACGAAAGCCATCAGGCGCAGTGTGCGGTACACGTCGGCTCGGTCCACGGGCATCAGAGGCGGCGGCACGTGTCCGGCCGCGACGAACCTCACCGCGTCCGAGCTTGCGTCGTCGGAGGTGGCGACCTCGCCGAGACTGCTCACAACGATGCCCCGTCAAACGTCGACATGATCTGCGCTGCGCGTGCCCGGTCGGGGGCCAGCACGCCCGCGGCGACCTCATCATCGGTGGTGCCCATGGCAGCCCGCTGGTAGATGTCGGCCAGATCCAGCGCCTCGGATGCAGATGCACCCAGCCGTGTGGCCACCCTGGCGAAGAACTCGTTGGTGGTCTCGGATCGAAGCCGCACCATCCCTCTTCGCATCATCAGCGCTTCCAGGTCGGAGTAGGCGAAGACGATGGCCTCGCGGTCGTCCGCGGCCGAGCTGCGCAGCTGATCGACCACGTTGGCCAGGTCGGATGCCGTGCCCGCCTCATCTTCGGCTACATCGTCGTTGGACCTGGAACGCCAGACGAGCCACGCTGCGGGTGCTGCTATGCCTGCGCCTGCCAGTGCCAACCACCAGGCGATTGCCCCGCCCGTGGCACGCTCCACATCGTCACCCGACTGTTGTTGCTGGCCTCCGGTCTCTTCTGCGGGCGCATCCCCAGGTCGAAGGAACATACCGAACACGGCAACCGCTGCGCCAAGTGCGATCATGCCGGCGACAGCCTTGAGGTCGATGCCCCTATAGATCGCTGCGACGGCCGCGATGATGCCTATCAGCACCGCCAGACCCCACAGGATCGACACCAGTCCCTGGCCTGACGGTCCCTCGACCTCGGGCTGGACCTGCTCGGTGGGTTCGGAGTCGAACGACACCAACTCGCCATCCCAATTTGAGCCATAGGCGGCTGCGACCAGCGTGAAGGCCAGCAGTGCGCCGATGCTGAGGCGCCTCAGCCCCGGGCTCACCCGAACCCGCCGCTCGCTGGTGCGGTCACTATTGGGCACCGGCTGCCGGAATCTCGATGCGGGCTCCACCGCTGGCGGCTGACCGGTAACAGGCATCGACCACCTGGTGAGCCCGCAGCGCAACCCGCAGGCTGGGATAGGCCGGCCGGCCGGCGGCCACCGCGGCTATGAACTCGCCGTCGGGGTTCTGACCGGCTCCGGGCGATCTCCTGGCCGCCTCGGCCAGCAGTTCTTGGCCGGTCAGCTCGAACGTTTGGCCGCCGTGGGTCCAGGTGACGTCGCCGAACCATTCGCCACGCAGCCGGGCCCACAGGTTGGTACCGAACACTTCGACGTCGCGGTTGGAGATGCGCTCGAGCAGGTCGTGCCACACCGACAGCATCACGCCATGGAGCCCGGATTCGAAGCCGATGTTGACCGCGATCGAGTCTTCGATGCCCTCGATCTGGTGCACGTAGCGGGTGGTGGCCGACACTGACACGATGGGACCGAACATCCACTCGAGCAGGTCGATGTCGTGGAT
>JAGQSP010000534.1 GCA_020439485.1 Acidimicrobiales bacterium
CGCAGGCCAAGGTCGATTCATCGAGACTGCGCAACGGCAATCTCAGCGACGACGACTGGCCCAAGATCAGCCGAGCGGTGGGGCAGCTGGCGGAGGCGCCGATCTGGATCGACGACAACCCGAACCTGTCGGTGATGGAGATACGGGCCAAGGCACGACGCCTGAAGAGTCGATTGGGTGATCTAGGCCTGGTTGTCGTCGACTATCTGCAGCTGATGCAGGGATCGAGTCGAGCCGAGAGCCGCCAGGTCGAGATCTCGGAGATATCGCGAGGTCTCAAGATCCTGGCCCGCGAGCTCGAAACCCCCGTCGTCGCTCTTTCTCAGCTGTCGAGAACCCTCGAGTCTCGAGCAGACAAGCGCCCGATGCTTGCGGATCTTCGCGAGTCTGGTGCCATCGAGCAGGACGCAGACGTCGTCATGTTCTTGTACCGCGACGAGATGTACAACCCCGAGTCATCAGACATCGGCACTGCCGAGATCATCATCGCCAAGCACCGCAGCGGCCCGACAGCCACCGTCCGCTTGGCCTTCCTGGGCCACTTCACCAGGTTCGCGAACATGGCCAAGGCCTGACCGCCGCACTGCTACGACACCTCACACCAGGTCGCCACCAGCAGCGAAGAACACCACCACCAACAGCACCAGAGCAGCCACCCCGCCGATGATGCCGAACCATCCGATGAGGCGGCCGGCCAAGGTTCCGATGCCCACGGCCAGGGCCAGCTGAGGAATAGGTCCGGTGTTGCGGTCTGTCTCCTGGGCCGCCACGCGTGTCACCAGTGCGACCAGCAGCGCTACGGCTATGACCAGCATGGTGAAAACCAACGAACTGAGCAGGCCAATCGCAATACCAATCGCGGCCGCGGTCGCCACTCGAGGGATCTGCTTCACGCCAACAGAGTGCCACGCCCAGGGCCGATGGCATCGCCGGGGCCTTTCCCCGGCGATAGCGTTGGCGCAGGTCATAGGCCAAGCTCTGCAACCGGGAGAGACTCAACGTGTACGACGACATTCTTCCATTGACCGTTCTGGCCCTCGGTGCGGCGATGTTGATCGGCAACGTGTTGGCCATCGTTCGGCCTCCCGACGAGCCGTTTCGTGATGGCGATCTGGCCCGCGCCCCACTCGGGCGGAGCCTCGTCATGGGCGCCGTAGGGCTGGTTGCGGCCATCTGGGGCCTCGCATCGCTCATCGGAGGGTGAATCTTTCGTCTATCTGTACCGGAAGCCGAGACGCGAAAGTCGTCTCGTGATAACTTGGAAGAAGTCGCTCGCAGCCGGGCGGCTTTCTTCGTTTTGAATCTCACCCGAACGATTCTGTCGATTGGTCGGGTCGGAGGGCTCCAATCGCCAGATGTTGCTGCCGATGGAGCGCCTATGCGGGCGAAGGTTCACCACGACTACTTCGACGAGTACGCCCGTCGCCGGGTCAACCATCGGGTTCTCCTGAGAGCGGTCGGGCTGTTCGGGCTGGCGGCGGTTTGTGCCCTGGTGCCCGAGGTTGGGCCGAATCGGTTCGTGTTGGCTCCGATATTGCTTGCCATGACTGTGGTTCCGGTGGCGATCTCCACGCTGCTGCCGCCCCATCTGGTCATGAAGGCCCAGCCGAGCTTCGACGTCTTTGCCACTGTGGCGCTGATCTGGCTGGCTCCCGATGTTTGGACTGCGGGCCTGGTGATCATCGTGGGATCCCCGGCAGCATCTGCGGTGTTCTTGGGCCGTCGGGGCTATGTGTTGCTCGAGGCGTTGGGCCTCACCGGACTGGCCATCGGTGGCGTCATCGTCGGTGCCGAGGGTTTGCTCGTGCCCATTGCGGCCGCCGCAGTGCTGGTGCCTTTGGTAGGCAGCTACGTCGACGTATTCCTCGCCAACGATCACGGCGCGGCCGCAAGACTGGCCGACATCGCCGCTTCGGCAGACGTGATCTTGTGGGAGGCCGATCCACAAACTGGAAGGCTGCTATCGGTGAGCGGCCGTACCGACGACATCTTGGGTTACTCACGGGGTGAGGTGCCGCCCGACATGGCCCAGTTGGTACACCCGGACGACTTGGAGTCTCTCAGCCGAGCTCCCCGCGACGACGCGGGCTGGACTGAGGGCCGTTGCCGGTTGCGACGCGCCAACGGTTCGTGGGCCGCGTTCCAACTGTCCTTTCGGATCATCGGGAAGGGTTCGGCCGCGTTGGCCAGGGGAGTGGCCGTCGACGTGACCGAGCTGGTGACCCTGGCCGAGACCGACGAGCTGACCGGTCTGGCCAACCGCGCTGTGCTCAACCGGGTGCTCGAGGAACATCTCGACGAGGGCGACGAGACCGTCCTGATGATGATGGACCTCGATCGCTTCAAAGAGGTGAACGACACTCTCGGCCACCACAGCGGCGACGTGTTCTTGCGTGAGATCGCCTGTCGGCTGGCCGGCGAGACCGACGATCGCAGCCTTGTGGCTCGAATCGGGGGCGACGAGTTCGCATTCGCAGTGTGGGGCCCAGGCGCTGTCGAGCGTTCGGTGGACCTTGCCAGACGAGCCGCTGCTGCGTGCGAGAGGCCGGTGACCCTCGACGGGCTCGAGTTCGCGGGCTCGTCTTCGATCGGAATCGCTGCCGCACCAGAACACGCCGCGCTGGCCAACGAGCTGATGCGGTTGGCCGACCTGGCCATGTACTCGGCCAAGCGGGCCGGTCAGGCATATCGGGTATACTCGCGCGACCACCGGGCCACAACGATCGATCGCTTGTCGCTCAGCGCCGACATAGCGGGTGCTCTCGAACGCGACGAGCTGAGGTTGTGGTTCCAGCCCAAGATCGACCTGGCCACTTCCGAACTGGTCGGCGCAGAGGGCCTGTTGCGCTGGCATCACCCCCAAAGGGGAGTTCTCGAGCCTCGCGACTTCTTGGACGTCGTCGAGATATCTCGCCACTTCACCGCCCTGACGGTCGAACTGGTCGAACAGGCCGCCCGCATGTTGGCGCGCACCGAGGCCAGCGGCATCCACGCGTCGGTGAACGTCTCGATGAAGAACCTGTCAGACAGGGCCTTCGGTCACCAGGTCATAGACCGGCTGCTTACCAACGGCGTTGATCCCAGCCGCCTGATCCTCGAGATGACCGAGCGCGAGATCACAACCGACAGGGCAGACGTGGTGGCCGCCCTAGCCGAGCTGAGACAAGCCGGAGTCGGCTTGTCTATCGATGACTTCGGAACCGGGCATTCATCGCTATTGCGTCTTCATGAGCTGCCGGTGACGGAGGTGAAGATAGACAGGCGCTTCGTGAGCGAGCTGAGGCCCACCGGTGAGTCCGCCATCATCGTCAGAGGCATCGTCGAACTCGGCAAACGACTGGGCCACTGCATCGTTGCCGAAGGCGTCGAAGACTTGGCCCAGTTGGGTCTGCTGCGCGAGCTCGGTTGTGATCTTGGTCAGGGGTACCTGTGGTCGAAGGCAGTCGAGGTCGACGAGTTCGTGGCCACTGCCATGTCGAATCTGACGCCCGTACTCGACGCGGCTGACGTCACCGGCTGAGCCAGACCGGGCCTTGCCGTCGGGTCAGGCCAGCGCAGCCGCGATGGCGTCGACGCCTTGGACGAACGCCGCCTTCTGGTCGTCGTCGAGCACCTCGAAGAAGCGGGTGACGATGGCGTCGGTGCGGTGTTCGGCAGCATCGAGAGCGGCGCGCGCCTCATCGGTCACCTCGGGAGGCTCTGCGTAACCGAACGTCGACACGTCGCCGGGGCGCTTGATGGCATGTGCCACGTCGGTGGTCAGACCCTCGGCCACCACCGCAACCAGGTGGGCACTTCCGCGAAGCTCACGCAGCAGCACGACGCAGCGATATGCCCTGGCTGCGATGTCGTCTGGCATCGGCTCCGCCGCGATGGCGGCAAACAGGGTCAGTCCGGACGCATCTGTCGAGGTGATCACCTTCTCGGCGGCAGCCACGAAGGCATCGAGGCCCTCGACCCCTGCCAGTTTCGAGCGTCCGAAATCGTCGGCGCATGCGAGATGTACACCAGCCGCCTCTCGCGGGGCGACCTTCTCTTTGGCCGAGTTCCACATGTTCGCAACCAAACCGGCGTTGAAGTAGCCGAATGCAGAAACGACTACAGCTGGCTCGACATCACCCAACACACCACCGCGGCCGAGGAAATAGAATCGGAAGCCGTCGAGGCCGATCTCCTTGCCTTTTGCCAGGGTGTCGGGGTGGAAGTAGTAGCCGGAGCCGGCTGAGTTGATCAGCGGCGAGGTGTGCTTGACGAGATCGAGCGTGTCCATCGACGCAGTCTGGCGGCACTGGCAACGCGGCACAAATCTGCGGGTTCAGCCGGTGCCGAGGGCTGATGCCAGCGTGTTCACGAGACGTCTGACGCGAACGTTCTGCCAGCGTTTGCCAGGTCGATTCGTGAGGTAGCCGAACGCAACATCAGCACCGGGGTCGGCGAAACCCAGTGAGCCGCCATATCCGAAGTGACCGAAGGCCGAGTCGGTGAGTCCGATCGGCCGGTCGTCCATGTGCAGCTGAAATCCAAGCCCGAAACGTATGGGACGTTCGAGTATCACATCGGTGCCCGCCGAGGCCTCGGTGCGGGCTTCTGCCAGCAATTCGGTAGGAAGCGGGCACCTGTGGGCGCCCGGCAGCAAGGTGCTGTAGAACCGGGCCAAACCGCGGGCCGTTGTGTGGCCGTTGGTAGAAGGCACGCAGCACATCCGCCATTCCTGGCTGTTCAATACGCCGACCCCGGAGATGTTCGGCGGGTTGGCGTACGCGTGCCTGAGCAGCACCGAACGTTCGTCTGATACCGGATAGGCCGAATCGAGGTCGATCGGCAGCGATGCGTGAGCGACGTCGACGTCGGCTACGCGTGGCAATTCCGAGACACCCAAGCCGCAGTGCATGTCGAGTTCGAAAGCGTCGGACAGGCGCCGAACAGCCGTGCTGAAATCCAGCCCGGTGAGCCTGCGCACCGGCTCGCCTATCAAGAAGCCGAACGTATTCGTGTGATAGCCGGGAGCTGTTCCGGGTGGCCACCACGGAGGTGTCGACGCCAGAGCCGCCGTCATCGTGTCCCATCTGTACAGATCTGGCACGTGCAGAACAGGGCCCACTGCCGCCAGCCCGGCGGTGTGGCACAAGGCCTGTCGAAGGGTGATGGTCTCCTTGCCGTGTGCTGCGAACTCGGGCCAGCAAGAGGCGATCGGATCATCGAGGCCCATCAGGCCCTCGGCGACGACCCGAAGGGCCAGAACTGCGGCCACCGGCTTCATCGTGGAATAGGCGTTCACCAGGGTGTCGGGTGTCCACGCGGTGTCGCGGCTGTCGCTCGTCCAGCCCGACACAAGGTCGGCGACCTTGCGCCCACCCACGTAGACGGTCAAGGCTGCGCCCAGGTCGCCCGGATCGTCGCCCTCGGCGCGAAGGTTGTCGACCATGGCGTCGCGAAGCTCGTCGAAGGCCGGATCTGCGAACCCCGACACGAATCCCATACCCTCACCTCCGAAGACGTGGAGGGATTGTGGTCGACAAGAGCAAGTGGGTCGAAATCACCGAGGAGAACCCGAACCACTCGAGCTGGTACGTGGAGCGCTTTCGCGCCATGGCAGCCGAGGGTAAGGACCTGGCCGGTGAGGCCCGACTGGTCGATGCGATGGTGCCCAGGAGCGCCCGCATCCTCGACGCCGGCTGCGGGCCGGGCCGGGTTGGCGGGCATCTGCACCTGCAGGGTCACGAGGTTGTTGGGGTCGACGTCGATCCCGTGCTGATCGAAGCAGCACGCCAGGATCATCCAGGCCCTACGTGGGTCGTCGCCGATCTGGCCGAGTTGGACCTTCCCTCGATGGGCATCGACGCCGACTTCGACGCCATCGTGGCTGCGGGAAATGTGATGGCCTTCCTGGCAGCGAGCACCCGGCAGATGGTTTTGCAGCGCCTCGGTGCCCATCTGGCGCCTGATGGTCGTCTCGTCACCGGTTTCGGTGCGGGGCGCGACTATGAGTTCGCCGAGTTCGAAGCCGACGTGGAGGCGGCGGGGCTGCGATTCGACTCGCGCCATTCGACCTGGGATCTGAGGCCCTTCGAGACCGGGTCGGAGTTCATCGTCGCCGTGCTGAGCCGTTCCACAGACCGGGCCGACAGCTGATGACGGGCTGGACGCTGGCAATCGACGTAGGAACGTCGCGCACCGCCGGCGCCGCGGCCGAAGGTGACAGGGTGGTGCCCCTCGAGATCGAGGGCAATCGTTGGATGAGCAGCACCGTCGCGGTGGCCGACGACGACTCGATCGTGGTGGGGCGCGCCGCTCTGGCGGTTGCTTCGGCTCGTCCCGACCGAGCCGAGCGGTCGCCAAAGCGCAATGTCGGCTCGCCGGTGCCGATGGTGCTGGGCGAGCGCGCGGTCAGCACGGCCGAGGCCTTCGCTGCACTGATGACTGCGGTGGCCGACGAAGCAAAGCGACGCTTCGACGGCGCCCAGCCCAGCCGGCTGGCTCTGACCCACCCTGTGAGGTGGGAGGAGGCGCGACAAGAGGTCCTGATAGAGGCAGCGGCGTTGGCCGGGCTTCCCGAACCCGTTCTGGTCCCAGAGCCGGTCGCCGCAGCGCTGCATTATGCGGCCGGCGACCTGTCCCCCGGTGACCAGATCGCCGTCTACGACCTGGGCGGAGGCACCTTCGACACCGTCGTGATGCGCCGCACTGACGACGGCTTCGAGGTGATGGGGCCGCCTGGTGGCGACGAGAGCATCGGCGGCGACCACTTCGACCACCTGGTCTTCTTGCACCTGGGCTCGATGCTGGCCGCCCACGATGCCGAGTTGTGGCAGAACATGCTGGTCGGCACCGACCGCAAATGGATGCGTGCCGCCTTCGATCTGTTGACCGAGGCGCGCAACGTCAAGGAGAACCTGTCTCTTTACCCATCGACGCAGATCTACGTTCCCGCCGCCGACCGCGAACTGCTGATGACCCGCGCCGAGCTCGAGGCACTGATCGAGAATCCGATCGAACGCTCGGTCGAAGAGCTGGCCGACACGATCCTCGACGCCGACGTAGACGAAGACGACATCAAGGCCATCTACCTGGTCGGTGGATCCAGCCGGATACCCATGGTCTATGACCGACTGGTCGCCCGCTTCGGCGACAAGGTCCGAACACGCGACGAGCCCAAGTCTGTGGTGGTCGAAGGAGCAGCGCGTCTGGCCGCCGGCCACCTGGTTGGTCCCGGGGCGTCGCGCCAAGCGACGGCCACCGACGACGGCTCGACTCCATTGCCTGCGGGCGGCGAGCTGACCGGTCCTCCGCAGGTCTGCGGCGGCGGTGAGAACCTGGTGCTTTGGGACGATCGCAGTGTCTGGATAGTGGCCGAAGGCCACAGCACGCGATTGGAGTCGTCACATCCGGTTGTATCCGCGCTTCCGACCCGTGCAGGGGCGGTCACGTTGACGACCGATGGCATGCTGAGCTCCTACGACGGCGAAGTGCAGCGATGGTCGACCGCACCACCCTTCGAGGTCGCTGTCGGTCCGGTGTCGGCCGGCGATGCAACCTTGGTGGCCGACCGCGCCGGCCAGCTCGCGTCGTTCGACCATCGTGGCTCGATGAGTTGGATGCTTCCGGTTGGGCACTCGGTGTCGGCCATCGCGGCTTCGGCCTCGGTAGTGGTCTTGTCGACTCTCGAGGGGCGGGCCATCTGCATCGACGCCATGACCGGACGGGTTCGTTGGATCTACCCCACCCGCGACCGGATCGAAGGTCCGGCACTGTTGGGTGGGCGTCTGCTGCATGTCACTTCGGCCGACTCGATCCTGTACTCCCTCGACGTCGACACAGGACGCCCGGCGTGGGCCTACCGGCTCGACGCACCATCTCCGGCTCCCGTACTGGCCGGTGATCTGGTTGTCGTATCGGGCGCAGCAGACGTCGTGGGCCTGGATCGATCGTCCGGTGCCGAGCGATGGCGCCTGCCGATCGC
>JAGQSP010000535.1 GCA_020439485.1 Acidimicrobiales bacterium
CGCAGGATGACGTCGACGGGCACCCTGTCGCCCACCGTGCGCAACCAGACCCGACCGTCGCTGACCCGCAGGTCTGACCCCTGAACGAGCGGATATCCCATCTGAGCAGCGATCGACGCGTGCTCGAAGGCCGTCTCCGAAAAGGGGCCCGGCGACAAGACCACTATCGAGGGATCGTCGACGCCCGCCGGTGCGACGGCCCGCATGGCCGAACGCAGGGCCCTCACGTAGGCAGCCAGGCGTTGCACGGTGGATCCGTGGAACAGCCTGGGGAACACCCGCGACACAACGCGGCGGTTCTCCATTGCATACGCCGCGCCGGATGGCGCCTGGGTGCGGTGGCTGAGGGCCAGCCAGCCTCGGTCGGCAGTGTTGACGAGGTCGGTGGCCGACACCACGAGTTGTCGCGGCGTCGGCAACCGGACTCCGTGGCAACCTCGCAAGAACTGTGGGTCCGACAACAGAACCGACGCCGGGATCGAGCCATCGCCGACCAACGACCGCGAACCGTAGATGTCGGTCATGATCAGGTCGAGCAACTCGGTTCGCTGCTTGACGCCCCGCTCTATTCGTTCCCATTGAGACCAAGGCAGCACCATCGGCACCGGGTCGAGCAGCCAGCTGCGTCCCCCCGCGTAGCTCTCACGGTGTGAACCGGGCGCCGCGTTGTAGGTGACTCCGTCGCGCTCGAGCAGGCGCTCGATTTCGCCGCGGCGCCTGTGAAGCTCGTCGATGCCCAACCGGTCGAGCCCTCGGGCGATGGGGTCCCAGTGGGCCCTGGGTCTACCGTCGGCTTCGACCAATTCGTCGCAACGATTCGCTACACCGAGCGCGTAGGGGTCGAGTAGAGATCGTTCGCTCTCGGTGTCTCGGAACGCCCCGGGGATTTCAGTACCTGTCGACATGAAGTGACGGCGATCGTAGAGCGAATTGTGGTGTTCGAGCGTCTCGTCACGTGAACCGCACGAGCTGTTCACAGACGCGTAACAGCGCCGAATCAGCTCGGAGAAACGAGGGCGATAGAACTCGTCGAGTGGTTTGGCCCGCGGACTACGACTCCGCTTCGACCTATGACGAGATGGTCGATCGATGGGGTCAGCCGCGTACCGGCTGCCACCACGTCGTTTCGCGGCTGGAGGCCCTGGGCGACGATCTCTTCGGACGCCAGGACGCGGCCGAGGCGGCCATCCGCTCGATGGGTGTCACGTTCACCCTCTATTCGTCCGACGGCAACATCGACAGAGCCTGGCCGGTCGACGTCATCCCTCGGGTCATCCCAAGCGGCGAATGGTCGAACATCTCACAGGGTCTGATCCAGCGGCTGAAGGCTCTGAACCTGTTCATCGACGACCTCTACCACGATCAGAACATCGTCGCGGATGGGGTGTTTCCGGGTGAGCTGTTGAACGACTCGGCGAACTTCAGGCCCCAGTGCCGGGGCGTGTCTCCCACGGGTGGGGTGTGGGCCCACATCAGCGGTTCTGATCTGGTCAGGGACGCCAACGGAGAGATGTTCGTGTTGGAGGACAACCTCCGGATCCCGTCGGGTGTGTCGTACATGCTGGAGAACCGGCAGGTCTCCAAGCGAGTGCTGGCCGACCTGTTCCGCGACCTCGACATATTGCCAGTCGACGGGTACACGGATCGATTGGGCTCGATGCTGCGAGCGCTGTCGCCGCGCGACGTCGACGAACCGGTCGTGTGTGTGCTGACCCCAGGTGTGTTCAACTCGGCCTACTACGAACACGTGCTGTTGGCCTCCAGAATCGGCGGTCACCTCGTCGAAGGTTCCGATCTGGTCGTCGACGATCGGGTGGTGTTCATGAAGACCGTCGGCGGCCTCGTGCGCGTCGACGTCATCTACCGGCGCGTCGACGACATGTGGCTCGACCCGGCCGTGTTCGAACCCCACTCGGTGCTGGGCTGCGCGGGCCTCATCGACGCATGGCGAGCGGGCAATGTGGCCATCGCCAACGCCCCCGGCGCCGGAGTTGCAGACGACAAGGTCGTCTACTCGTACGTTCCCGACATCATCGACTATTACCTGGGCGAGAAGCCGGCCATCGCCAACGTGCCCACGCTCAGATGCCTCGACCCCGAGCAGCGCGCCCACGTGCTCGACAACCTCGAGTCGCTGGTGTGCAAGCCGGCCAACGAGGCGGGCGGCAAGGGCGTGATCATCGGCCCCCACGCAACCGAAGCCGAGTTGGCGGCGCTAAAGGTCGAGATCGAGAGCGATCCACGCAACTGGATAGCCCAGCCGGTCTTGACCCTGTCGACGGCACCGACCATCTGTGATGGTGCGGTCGCCCCGAGGCACCTCGACCTGAGACCGTTCATCTTGTCGGGCCCCGAGCCCTACGTGTCGGTCGGTGGTCTGACCCGCGTGGCGCTGCGGGAAGGATCGCTCATCGTCAACAGCTCACAGGGCGGCGGCAGCAAGGACACCTGG
>JAGQSP010000536.1:0-4331 GCA_020439485.1 Acidimicrobiales bacterium
GCAGGCTTGGGCAGAGGCACCAGCACACCCTCGCTGTCGGCAGCGAGCAGTTCGGCGGTGCAACCGAAGTGGCTGGGGGCCAGCGCCTCGATCTCGTCCCAAATGTCTTGCAGCGACTCGAGGTGCAGGTCAGAGCCCAGACGCCAGGCCAGCTCGGCTGCGATCGTCCAATCGTCGCGAACCGTACCCGGCGCGGTCACCATGTATCCGAGGGTGCTGACGCGCCCCTCGATGTTGGTGGTGGTGCCGCCCGCTTCGGCGAACGTCGAAGTCGGCAAGACCACCCCGGCCCGCCTTACCGACGCGTTGGCGAAGGTGTCGACCGCGATGACCTCGGCGACGCCGGCAAACGCACGCTCGACCAGGTCGCGATCGGGGACATCGGACAGCGGGTCGGACCCGATGAGAAGCAATGTGTGAAGTCGGCCCGACGCCGCAGCCTCGAGCATCGCGATGGTGTCCATGCCCTGGTTGGCAGCGACATTCGACCACTTGGATGCATACCACTGGCGGCCGGCCTCGTCGTTGGCGATGCGCCCGGGCAGCAGGCCCGGTGCCAAGCCCATGTCGATGGCGCCGAACACGTTGCCGCGCCGCAGGACGGGCAGGAACGTGGCCTCCGGCAGCTTCTCGAGCAGCACAGCGACGGCCTGCTCGACCTCGGCCGACGAGTCGGCCAACGACGGGCGCCCGACCACGACCACGGTGCGGCCAGACGCCATTTCCTGGCCCAGCGGACCCGCCATCAGCTCGTTGACCGCATGTGCCAACTCGCCCGGCCGGTATGTGTGAGCGACCTTTGCGTACTTGGTGAGCCCTGTCGGAACCGGTGCCAGCTCGACCAGCTTGGTGGCGTTCTCGGATGCTCCGCGCAGCCGCAGGTACAGGACCGGAAGCTCTTCTTTGAGGTCTGGCCCCAGCAACAGGACGTGGTCGGCAGAAGCGGCCTCGTTGATGGTGGCTCGCGGGAGTGCCAGCAACATCTCGGCGGTCAGGCCGTCGCCCAGCTGGGCATCGACGTTGTTGGTGTCGAGCACCGTGCGGGCGAACTTCGACCACGCGTACGCGTTCTCGTTGGACAGACGGGCGCCGCCGATGACACCGACCGACCCGTTTGCGGCACGCAGGGCCTCGGCGGCGGCGTCGAGCGCCGAGTTCCAGTCTGTGCCCACCAACTCTGCGTCGTTGGCACCGTTGCGAACATAGGGCTGTGTCAGGCGCTGATCGGAGTTGACAGCCTCGAACCCGAAACGGCCCTTGTCGCAGAGCCAGCCGTGGTTGACCGACTCGATGTCGACGCCCTGATAGCGCAGCAGTTCGTTGCGGCTGGACTGCACGGCCACCCGACAACCAACCGAACAGGTGGTGCAGGTGGATTCGACCTCGGCGAGGTCCCATGGCCGGGCCCGGAAGCGGTAGGGCTTGGCCGTGAGGGCACCCACCGGGCAGATCTGCACGGTGTTGCCAGAGAAGTACGAATTGAACGGATCGTCGGGGAAGGTCAGGACCTGGGTCTGGTTCCCCCGCTGCATGAAGCTGATCAGGGGGTCGCCGGCCACCTCGCGCGCGAAGCGCGTGCAGCGGTCGCACAGGATGCAGCGCTCGCGGTCGAGATAGACCAGGTCGCTGATCGGAATCGGCTTCTCGTAATGCCGCTTTTCTTCGACGAAGCGCGACTCGCCGGGACCAAAGGCCAGCGTCTGATCCTGCAAGGGGCATTCGCCACCCTTGTCACAGACCGGGCAGTCGAGCGGGTGGTTCACCAACAGCAGCTCGAGGATGCCCTCTTGGGCTCGCTTGACGCTTTCAGACTCGGTGTCGACGACCATTCCGTCCGACACCGAAATCATGCACGAGGGCTGCAGGCCCGGACCACGTCCGGTGTCGATGTTGACGAGGCACTGGCGGCACATGCCCACCGAGCTCATGCGCGGGTGGTAGCAGAACCGGGGGATGTAGGTGCCGTTTCGCTCGGCAGCCTCGATGACCAGCTCGCCCGGTTTGGCGACGACCTCGACCCCGTTGATGGTGACGGCAACACCTGGCGTAGCTTCGACTGCATCGCTCATCGCGAGGCCTCCCCAGCGTGTGCTTTGGCGCCGATGGCGACCGGAACCGAGTTGGGCGAAACGGCGTCGTCGGGCAGCAGCTTGGCCTCGAACTCTTCACGGAACAGAGTGAGAGCCGAATGGACCGGGGCAAAGGCCGACGGGCCGACGAAGCAGATGGTCGTCATCTTGTACGGGAAGGGCTGCGCCTCGAGGCCCAGCTTCGAGCTGGACGCGTGCGGGAAGTCGCCGGGACAGATGCTCTCACCGACCTCGAGCAACAGGTCGAGGTCGCGGCGGGTGCCGTGGCCCCGCACGATTCGCGTGAGGATCTTCTCCAGCCAGGTGCCGCCCTCGCGGCACGGAACACACTTGCCGCATGACTCGTGGGCGTAGAAGCGTGTCAGCGACAAAGCGGCTGTGGGGATGTCGGTTGTGTCGTCCATCACCATCACGGCGCCCGAACCCAGCATCGAACCAGCAGCACCGGCTTCGCGGCCCTCGAACGGAATATCGAGCTGTTCTGGAGTGAACCAGGGGGCGCTGCCGCCGCCCGGCACGAAGGCCTTCAGTTCGCGGCCCTCGAGCATGCCCTGGCAGTAGTCGTCGCCATAGATCAGGTCGCGGAACGTCGTCGTGCCGTTGACGATCTCGTAGACGCCCGGGCGCTTGACGTGGCCGGACACGGCCACCATGCGGGTTCCGGGCGAGGTCTCGGTGCCGATGGCGGTGTACGCGGTGGCGCCGTGGTTGAGGATCCAGGGCAGGTTCGACAACGTCTCGACGTTGTTGACGATCGTCGGTTGCCCGTACAAGCCGATGGCCGCTGGGAAGTAGGGCGGCTTCAGGCGCGGCATGCCTCGCTTGCCTTCGAGCGATTCGATGAGCGCCGTTTCCTCACCGACGACATAGGCGCCCGCGCCCCAGTGGAGAATGATGTCGACGCTGAAGTCGGTGCCCAGGATGTTCTTGCCGACGAACCCGGCGGCATATGCGTCGTTGAGTGCCTGGGCGATCCGTTCGTGTGCCAGGGGCATCTCGCCGCGCACATATAAGAAGCACTGCGACAGGCCCACGGCGTAGCAGGCGATGAGGCAACCCTCGATCAGTTGGTGGGGGTCGCGCTCCATGAGCAGGCGGTCCTTGTAGGTGCCTGGCTCGGATTCGTCGCCGTTCACGACCAGATAGCGGGGCCAAACGGTGGGAGGCATGAAGCCCCACTTGACACCCGCGGGGAAGCCTGCGCCTCCGCGGCCCAGAACGGTGGCGTTGCGCACCTCGTCGTGAACCTCGGACGGCGTCTTGGTGAGGGCGGTCTTGAGGCCCTCGTAGGCACCGGTGGCCATTGCTCGCTCGAAGGTGTAGCCGTCTTCGTGGTCGAAGCGCGACGTCACCACGCGAGGCGTCTCGTCGTTCGCGAAGAACCCGGGCGCATGTGGAATGGGGCGAACGGTCATGCACCCTCCTTCGACTCGGTGGGAAGCCAGGCCGGGGCACTGTCGACGTCTTCGGGTGGCACGGCGCCGACCCATTTGGCTGCCGGGATGTCCTGGCGGGTGCGGGCCAGCGTGCCGTGTGGCGGGATCTCGGCGTCGAGTCGCCCCGCCGCCAGGTCGTCGATGAGCTGATCGAATGCCTCGGTGGTGACCCGATAGCGGTGGCGGTAGTTGACCTGCAGCGTGGGCGCCTCGGTGCAGGCCGCCTGGCACTCGGCGTGCTCGAGGGTGAACAGACCGTCGGGGGTCGTGCCACCGGCGGTGATTCCGAGCTTTTGTTCGGCGTGGTGCATCAACGACTCGGAACCGAGCAGTTGACATGACATGGTGCCGCAGATGTTCACCACGTACTTGCCCACCGGGTGGAACTTGAACATCTCGTAGAACGTGCCGGTGCCCTTGACCTCGGCAGGGGTGGCATCGACCAGTTCGGCGATCTCGATCATCGCCTCGTCGCAGATCCATCCGTGCTGCTCTTGGGCCAGGTGCAGCAGTGGAATCGTGGCCGAACGACGACGTGGATATCGAGCCACGATCGTCTCGGCGAGACTCCGGTTCTGGGGTGTGAAGAAGCTCATCGGTGTTTCATCTGATCGGGCCACCATCAGCGGTCGACCTCGCCCATGATCGGGTCGACCGACGAGATGACGGCCACGGCGTCGGCAATGAGGCCCCCCTGGAGCAGGTGGGGCAGTGTCTGTAGGTTCACGAAGCTGGGTCCGCGGATGTGCATACGCACGGGCTTGGTCGAGCCGTCGCTGACGATGTAGCAGCCGAGCTCGCCGCG
>JAGQSP010000536.1:4381-4875 GCA_020439485.1 Acidimicrobiales bacterium
GTGAAGATCTTGAAATGGTGGATCAGTGCCTCCATCGACTCGTCGATGCGGGCACGGGGCGGTGGGGTCACCTTGCGGTCGTCGCTGCGATAGTCGCCGCTGGGCATGCGCTCGAGGCACTGCTGGACGATGCGCATCGACTCGCGTATCTCGTTGAGACGGATGGCATAGCGGTCGAAGGTGTCGCCGTAGGTACCGACGACCACGTCGAAGTCGACCTCGGGGTAGGCGAGGTAGGGCATGTCACGCCGCAGGTCCCAGGCGTAGCCGGTCGAGCGCAGAATTGGCCCGGTTGCTCCCAAAGCCACGGCGTCTTCGGTCGTGATGACTCCGATGCCCTGGGTGCGATCGCGCCAGATCGGCTGGCCGGTCATGAGGATGTCGAACTCTTCGAGGCGCTCGGGCAGGCCCGACAGAAGGTTCGCCACGCCATCTTCCCAACCATCGGGTAGGTCGGCGGCCACACCACCGGGGCGGATGTAGTTGTGGTTCAT
>JAGQSP010000537.1 GCA_020439485.1 Acidimicrobiales bacterium
CCCTGGGCGAAGCTGGCTTGAACGGCGCCCACGACCGCGTCGGTACCGGCAACGGTCATGTCGCCCTGTCGGAACTGCAGCTGCGGGCCACACTGGGGGCAGGCCACCGGTTGGGCGTGATAGCGCCGGTCGGACGGGTCGACATACTCGGCGTGGCACCTGTCGCAAAGCCCAAACGAGGCCATGGTGGTGCTGGCCCGGTCGTAAGGGAGGTCTCGAATGATCGTGAACCGGGGGCCACAGTTCGTGCAGTTGATGAACGGATAGCGATAGCGACGGTCGGACGGGTCGGCCATCTCGGCGAGACAGTCGTCGCAGGTCGCAACGTCGGGCGGCACCAGGGTCAGCCCAGCCTGCCCGGTCTCGGACTCGACGATGGCGAAATGGTCGTCGCCCTTCGTCGCGATCGGTTGGACGTCGATCGAGTCGACCCGTGCCAGAGGCGGAAGCTGGGCGTTCAGTTGCCGGACGAATTCGGCGAGCGCACCCGGCGAACCCTCGATCTCGATCTCAACGCCCGAAGGGTTGTTCGAGACGTGCCCGGTCAGGCCTAGCCGGGTCGCGACGCCATAGACGTGGGGTCGAAAGCCCACGCCCTGCACAACACCCGTGGCCACGACGCGCACGCGCTCGAGCGACACGGTGGTCATCGTATTGTCGGAATCGATGCACGAGCTGTCGATATGCAGCGCTCTGGCCGCGATAGTCGAAGAACACGCCGCGGGCCGACCCGTCGCGCAGATCCACCTCGATATCGGCCACCTGCGCCAGGTAATCCCAGAGACCCTGATGTACTCGTGGGAGATCATCGTGGGCGAAGGCCCCCTCGAAGGCTCCGAGCTGGTCATCAACCACATCGCCGCCCAGATCGAGTGCCACCAATGTGGCGTCGTCACCACGCTCGAGGCTCCCGTGTTTCGCTGCGGGTGCGGCTCGACCGACACCAAATTGCTCAGCGGAGACGAACTGCTGGTCAGATCACTACAGCTCAGAGGAGACTAGAAATGGGCCGATTCCACCGCCACGCCGACGGCACGGTGCACTCGCACGACCACGACGGCGACCACGATCACCACCACGACGTAGGCGATCACTCGGGTTACGAGACCGGCGGCCTTCGCGTCGAGGTGCTCGAGAAGATCCTCAGCGAGAACGATCACACCGCCGAGGCCAACCGTCACGACTTTGCCCATGCGGGCGTTCACGTGGTGAACGTCATGTCGTCGCCGGGTGCGGGCAAGACGACCCTGCTCCACGAAGTGTTCGTCCGCTCGGCCGACACGGTCCGATACGGAGTTGTCGAGGGCGACATCGAGACCGCCATCGACGCCGATCGGCTGGCCGAAACCGGCGTGGCCGTCTCGCTGCTGAACACGTCCAATGGTTTTGGTGGCGAGTGCCACCTCGACGCCACCATGGTGCGATCGGCCCTGGGCCGACTACCGCTGAACGAGCTCGATGTCGTGGTCATCGAGAACGTCGGCAACCTGGTGTGTCCGGCCGAGTTCGACGTCGGCGAGAACCGCCGCCTGATGGTGTTCTCGGTCACCGAAGGCGAGGACAAGCCGCTGAAGTACCCGGTGATGTTCCGCTCGGCGGATGCCATCGTGGTGAACAAGGTCGACCTTCTCCCCCACCTCGACTTCGACATCGACCTGTTCCTGTCCAACGTCGAGGCTGTCAACCCTGGCGTGACGATCCTGAAGACCTCGGCTCGAACCGGTGAAGGCGTCGACGAGGTCGTGGCCTGGCTGGGCAACCACAACGGCTGACCCCAGAACCGGCGTCAGGCGCCGGCGTCGACCTCTTCGATCGAGGCCACCAGCGC
>JAGQSP010000538.1 GCA_020439485.1 Acidimicrobiales bacterium
GCTGGCGTCGAACACCTCGAGCATCCCGGTCATGAAACTCGGCGCGGCCACCCGCAATCCCGGCCGGGTGCTGGGCCTGCACTTCTTCAACCCGGTTCCGGTGCTGCCGCTGGTCGAACTGGTCACCACCCTGGCGACCAGCGATATCGCGGCCGACCGGACGGAGCACTTCGCCGCGAACGTGCTCGGCAAGCAGGTGGTCCGGTGTACCGACCGCTCGGGGTTCGTGGTCAACGCTCTGCTGGTTCCGTACCTGCTCTCGGCCATCAGGATGGTGGAGTCCGGGACCGCCACCGTCGAGGACGTCGACAAGGCCGTCGTCGCGGGACTGTCTCACCCGATGGGCCCGTTGCGGTTGTGCGACCTCATCGGCCTGGACACCTTGAAGCTGATCGCCGACAAGATGTTCGAAGAGTTCAAGGAGCCGCACTACGGTCCGCCACCGCTGCTGTTGCGCATGGTGGAGGCAGGGCGGCTCGGTAAGAAAACTCGGCACGGGTTCTACACCTACTGATCGGCGCGTTTAGGCAATCGGTGCCGCCATTGGCTAGGCTGACTGAGGAAGTTTCGGAAGGGTAGCGGGTACATGTCCAACGTCGAGACGGATCTCACGCCGTACTACGAGGAATCCCAGTCCATCTACGACGTATCCAACGAATTCTTCGCCCTCTGGCTCGGCCCCACCATGGGATACACCTGTGGGTATTACGAGCGCGACGACATGAACCTCGAGGAGTCGCAGAACGCCAAGTTCGACCTGGCTCTGGGCAAGCTCAATCTCGAGCCTGGGATGACACTGCTCGACGTCGGTTGCGGGTGGGGCGGCTGCCTAGAGCGCGCTGTCGAGAAATTCGACGTGAACGTCATCGGCATCACGTTGAGCAAGGCGCAGTCCGAATTCGCCCGGGAGCGGTTGGCCAAACTCGACACCGATCGCAAGATCGAGGTCCGGATGCAGGGCTGGGAGGAGTTCGACGAGCCCGTCGACCGCATCGTCAGCATCGGCGCGTTCGAGGCCTTCAAAGTCGAGCGCTATCCACTGTTCTTCGAGCGCGCCTATTCCATCCTGCCCAGCGACGGCCGGATGCTGCTGCACACCATCCTCGCCCACACCCAGAAATTCTTCCGAGACAACGGAATCAAGCTCACGCTGAGCGATCTGAAGTTCATGAAGTTCATCGGCGACGAGATTTTCCCGGGCGGACGGCTTCCTGCCGTGGAGGACATCGAGGATCTTGCCGACGGCGCCGGCTTCACCCTGGAACGGATCCATCTCCTGCGTCCGCACTATGCACGCACGTTGGACATGTGGGCGGCCAACCTCGAAGCCACCCGGGACGAGGCCATCGCCATCACCGACGAGGCCACTTACGAGAAGTACATGAAGTATCTCACCGGCTGCGCCGACTTCTTCCGTCGCGGTATCACCAACATCGGCCAGTTCACCCTGGTCAAGGGCTGATCGCCCGGCGGTTCAGGCCTTCGCGAGCCGTTTCTTCTCGTCGTCCACGTCGAAGTCGGCCGGCGGCCACGACAGGTTCATCCTGTTCAGCGCTTCGATCAGCAGTTCGGTGATCGCCAGTCGCGCGTACCACTTCTTGTCGCACGGCACCACGAACCAGGGTGCGTCGTCGGTCGCGGTCCGGTCCAGCATCACCTGATAGGCCTCCTGGTAGGCCGGCCACAGCGCGCGTTCGTCGAGGTCGCCCGGGTTGTACTTCCAATATTTCTC
>JAGQSP010000539.1 GCA_020439485.1 Acidimicrobiales bacterium
GCTTGCTCGATGTAGTCGCGCGAACACGTGAACGTGGTGTGGAAACACATGAGGCCCGACACCAGCTGCGAGCTGCGCGACGCCTCGATCAGCCCGACGTTCTCGGCGAGCCCCAGCCGCGCTACCTCGGCGCCTGCCCGCTCGGTGGCCTCGAAGCTGAGCAGCCCGCGGATGCCGCGCTGTTCGACGATCTCCATCTCGGCCAGCAACGCTCCGGGCAGCGCGTTGGGAGCTTCGAGGATGTCGTAGAACGTGGTGGTGCCCGACCGCAACATCTCGGCACACACCCAGTCGGTGGCGGCCGCGATCATGTCGTGGTCGAGAGCATCCTCGACCTTGGGCCACCAGTAGTCGTCGAGAAAGCTCCAGAACCCATCGGGCGCCTCGTCGACCGGTATGCCGTGCGCCAACACCCCGTACATGTGCACGTGAGCGTTGACGAACCCGGGCATCAACACACAACCCGAACCATCGACCACGTCGTCTTGGGGATGGGCCGCACGCAGGTCGGCATGGGAACCGACCGCGTCGACCACGCCGTCGAGCACCCGGACACCCCATCCGCGCCGGGGCTCGACGTCGGCCGATGTGACCAGCCAGTCGGCGAGAACCAGAGTCATCGCCTACCCCTGCAGAGCCTTCCAGACCCGCTCGGGGGTGAACGGAAGGTTGTCTATGCGTGCGCCTGTGGCGTTCAAGATTGCGTTGCGGATGGCCGGAGCCACGCCGTCCTTGGGGATCTCGGCTACGGCCTTGGCTCCGAAGGGCCCCGAGTCTTCCATGGTCTGCACCAGGAACACCTCGATGTCGGGCATCTCGTCTGCACGGTAGATCTTGTAGGGACCCAGGTCGGAGTTCAGCATGCGGCCGTTCTCGTCGAAGGCGTACTCCTCGCAATGGGCATAACCCAACGCCTGGATGATGCCGCCCTCGACCTGGCCAGACGCCGTCACCGGGTTGATCGCCACGCCACAGTCGACAGCCATCACCAGCTTGGTGACCGTGACCTGGCCGGTGTCGGTGTCGACCTCGATCTCGGCGAACTGGGCGCCGAACGGGGGCGGACACTCGGGCGATACGTAAGACGCCGTTCCCATGATCTGCTCGTGGTCTTCCATGTGCAGCGAGTCGAGGGCGATGTCTTCGAGCGACACCGAAGACCCGTCGGGCGCCCAGGCACGCTTGTCGCGCAACTCGATGGTGCACGGATGCTCGACACCCAACATCTTGGCCGCCCGCTCCTTGATGCGCTCGCGCACCTTCTCGGCGGCCAGCTTGGCAGCGGTGCCCGAGATGTAGGTGGTGGACGACGCATAGGCGCCGGTGTCGAACGGGGTCATGTCGGTGTCGGAGGAATAGACCTTGATGTCGTCGAGCGGAACGCCCAACACCTCGGCTGCGATCTGGCCGATGACCGTGTCGGCCCCGGTGCCCAGGTCGGTGGCGCCGATGAGCATGTTGAACGAGCCGTCGTCGTTGATCTTGATGCTGCAGCCACCCATGTCGAGGAACGGGATGGCAGTGCCGTGCATGCAGAAGGCGAACCCGAGACCCCGACGGATGTTGGGGCGATCGGCGGGCGCTATCCAATCGGGGTCGTTTCGGCGATCCCAGCCGATGGCGCGCATGCCCTGGGCAACACACTCTTCGGTGCCGCAGCTCATCACCCGCGGGTACTCGTCGAGGTCGCCCTCGGCGACGGCCCTCTCGCCCAGGTGTGGTGCGATGTTCAGTTCGCTGCCAACGGTCACCCAGTTCTGGCGCTTGAACTCGATGGGGTCCAAGCCCAGCTCGTGGGCGATGTCTTCCATGTGTGCTTCTAGAGCGAACTCGGCCTGTGGGGCGCCATAGCCGCGATATGCGCCGGGCACCGGGATATTGGTGTAGGCGACCTCGCAGTCGAAGCGCTTGTTCGGGCAGTTGTACTGGGTGAGGCCACGCAGGCCAGACACCGTCTGCACCGTGTAGGCGTGGGTTCCGTAGGGCCCGGTGTTGCCGATGATCTTCAGATCCTGCGCCACCAGGGTGCCGTCGTTGCTGACACCCGTGCGATAGACGAGCGTTTGAGGGTGCCTGGTGCGCGCCGCTATGAACTCTTCCTCGCGGTTGAGTTCGAGCTTGACCGGTCGGCGCGTCGCTTGGGCCAGGTGGGCGACGATGTCTTCGATCAGCATCTCCTGCTTGGCGCCGAAGCCGCCACCGATGCGGGGCTTGATGACCCGCACGTCCTTGATTTCGCGACCGATCAGCGGCGCCAGCATGCGACGGGCGTGGAACGGCACCTGGGTGGCAGTGCGCACCACCATCCGCTCGTCGGAGTCGAGCCAGGCCACGGCGATGTGGTTCTCGATCGGAACCTGCTGCACCTGATGCACCCGGAACGTCTGCTCGAACACGTGGTCGGCGGCGGCAAGGGCGGCTTCGACATCGCCGCGCTCGGCCTTGATGTGATGCACGACGTTGCGTTCGCGGTCGTGGATGTCGGTGGTGTCTTCTTCGTCGTGAATCACCGGAGCGCCGGGCTTGATGGCCTCCAGCTCGTCGAACACGGCCGGCAGCACCTCATAGGTGACGTCGATCAGGCGCAGCGCTTCGTCGGCGATCTCGAGGGTGTCGGCGGCAACGGCTGCGACCCGGTCGCCGACGTGGCGGACCTTGTTGTCGAAGCTGACCTGGTCGTGGGGGTGGGGGTTGGGCCAGCTCTGGCCACCCGACGCGTACTTGATCCGCGGTGTGTTCTTGTAGTGCAACACCGCATGCACACCGGGCAGGGCCCTGGCCTTGGAGTCGTCTATGTCGAGGATGCGGGCGTGGGCGTGAGGGCTGCGCAGCACCCGGGCAACCAGCTGACCGCGCTCTTCGAAGTCGTCGGTGAAGGCGGGGTTGCCCTTCACCAGCTTCAGGGCATCGACCTTTACTTCAGGTTTACCCACCACCGCCATCTCTGGCACATCGCGCGACGGGATCACCTTGGGAAGCGCCGGCGAGACCTCGGGAAGGGCCTCGACCGCCGACATGTCGGCGGGGTTCTTGCCATCGGTGAGGGGCGGCAACAGCACTGTTCCGAAGGGTTCGGTGGTCTCGCCACGCATCAGCGCAGCCGCCCGCTTGATGGCCTCGACGGGCTTCACATAGCCGGTCTCGCGGTCCAAGATTCCGCTGAGCATGTCGCGGATGTCGGCCTCGGACGGGTTGGGGTTGGCCTGCAACATCGCCCACGTCCCCAGGATCATCGCTGGGGTCGAGTAACCAGACTGCATTGCGCCCGTGGCGGCAAACGCGGCCTGGATCGGGGTCAGTTCGGGCTCGTTGAAGTGCTCGACGGTGATTACTTCGTGGCCGTCGGCCTGGGCGGCGAGCATGCAGTCGGTGTTGACGAGCCTGCCGTCGATCAAGACCGCCGATGCGCCCGTCTCCCCCGTGTCGGAGCCATAGCGAACGCTGACGAGGCCCTGGCCGCGGAGTACCCGCAACAGGGTGTCGTGGGGCTGACACTCGATCGAGGTCGCCTTGCCGTTGAGGTTCAGTTCGATCTGCATGGGTCTACCTCTGAGCTGCCGCGATTGCGCGAGTTGTGAGGGTCTTGGCGAGGTGGAGCCTGTATTGGGCGCTTCCCCGGAAGTCGGCCTGTGGTTCGAGCCCCTGGGCCGGGTCGGACGGGTCGACCAGCACCGGACAGGAGGCGACGCCGGTGAGCGCAACAGTGGTGTTGCCGTCTGCCACCCGGGCAACCGCTGCGACGATCGGTACGTCGGCGGGCGTGCGACCGGTACCTTCGACGGCTGCGGCTCCGGCGGTGGCAACGCTGACGGCGGTGACGATGCCGGCAGGCGCCTGCGCCAAGTAGTCGGCCAACGACACAGTTCCGGCGCCGTGCACATCGACGGTTGCGTCGAATGCCAGCAGGCCGGCCAGCAGAACCGATTCTCCGTCGCGCTGGGCAACCGTGCCCCCGACGGTGGCCTGGTTGCGAAGAGCCGATGGGAGCTCACGCCTGGCCAGGTCGCGCAGCACGCTCGGAACAGACGCGTCGTTCATCAAGTCACCGAGGCGCACCATCGCTCCGAGGCTCACGCGATCGCCGTCGGTGCGAACCTCATCGAGCCCCAGAGCCTGCAGATCGACTATCTCGACACCCTCGTCGGAGGGCTTGCGCGCTGCGGGTACGGCAACCGTTCCGCCGCCGATGATCTTGGCATTTGGCCCGCTGGCCAGCCCCGCCGCCTCGTCGAGGCTCGCGGGCCGGTGGTAAGCCAACACGTTTGGCACCGCCAAACTCCTTTCGGTAGCACCTTACGCCCCGACTGTAGCTCGACTTGGTTCGCTCGTGGCCTGTCGGCTCGGTGACGAGAAGGCTCGCCGGGTTGAAGACGAGGTGAATGTATGGCGACCTGACTGGGCAACCGCCTTGCCACACCGTACCTTCAGCTCAGCTGTGACGGGCCCGGTTGGCGCTGATGACACGCAACCGGTCAGCACACTGTTCCTCGCCTGCCACCTGGCTGGCCTGCGGTCGGTCGCTGCGGTGGGAGATCAAGCGCCGAGGCACTGGCCCCGGCCAGGCTTACAGACGCCTCGCTGGCCAGCCTCCTCGAGCTGCTGC
>JAGQSP010000540.1 GCA_020439485.1 Acidimicrobiales bacterium
GACGACAAGTAGACCAGTCGTCGGGTGGGTATCGTCCTTCAGGTGTCGTCTTCCCCATTGCCGTTGCGTTTCGTGATGTCGGCGGCCAAAGAGTCGCAGCTTCCAGAGTCGCAGGCCGAGTTGGCGCTCGTCGGGCGTTCGAATGTGGGCAAGTCGTCGCTGCTGAATTCCCTGGCCAATCGCAAGAACTTGGCCCGCACGTCGAAGTCGCCCGGTGCCACCAAGCTCCTGAACGTGTTCGAGTTCGAGAACATGCCTGGCCACTGGCTCGTGGATCTTCCCGGCTACGGGTTCGCGAAGGTCTCGCCCAACGAGCGCAGACGGTGGCAGGCGATGATCGAGGGCTATCTGACCAATCGCAACCAGTTGCTGGCCGTGCTGATGCTGATCGACGGCGAGGTGGGCCCGACGGCGCTGGACCTCCAGACCCAGGAATGGCTGCAGCACATCGGGTTGGAGGTCATGTACGTGGCCACCAAACACGACAAGGTCAGGTCGTCCGCGCTTCAGAAGCGCAAGCGCGAGGTCAACTCGAAGCTGGGTGTCGACCGCGGGGTCTCTTGGGTGAGCGCCGCCAAGGGCACAGGAATCGTCGAGTTGCGACGCAAGATCATCAACCGATTGACCGGCGAAGACTAGACAGCTAGGCGTTCTTGACCGGCCGCCCGAACGCCGATCGGCCGTCTGGGCCGTTGTCTTGGTTCTCTGCCTGGGCCGACCGGGTTATGTTCTCGACGATCTCGCGCAGCCCGGTGGGGTCGTTTCCCCACGTCAGGGCATACATGTCGGTGCTCACGCGCTCGAAGTCGGCGTCGCTGGCCGCAGCCGCTCCTGACAGGAAATCGATCAGGCGACGTCGCAGCGCCTTGTCGGCGGGGGCCTTCACCACGAACGCCCGACCGAATCGCAGCGAGGTCACCATCTCGCCGAAATCTTCGAAGGTCTCGGGTTCGAACATCTCCACTCCCGAAGCCTGGCACAGCGTTCTGATACCCGCCACAGCGGCCCCGGCGCGGCGCCATGGCGGCTTGCGTGCGGCCAAAGCTGTAAAACGGTTGTCGCCGATCGGCCACAACCTCCAGTAAGGAGCTTCACATGGGCTTTCCAAGCGACCTCGAGATCGCTCAGGCGGCCAGACTTCGGCCCTTGGCTGACGTGGCGGCCGACGCCCACATCCCCACAGAGTTGCTCGAACCCTACGGCTCTGGCGCCGCCAAGATCAGCCTCGATGCCATCGATGCAATGGCCACCAGGCCCAGGGCGAAGTACGTGATCGTCAGCGCAATAACCCCCACACCTTTCGGCGAGGGCAAGACCACCGTGTCGGTGGGTCTGGCGCAGGGGTTCAAGCACATCGGCAAGTCGGCGACGGTCGCCCTGCGCCAGCCGTCGATGGGCCCCACGTTCGGCATCAAGGGTGGCGCAGCCGGGGGTGGCTACAGCCAGGTGGTGCCCATGGAGTTGCTGAATCTGCATCTCACCGGCGACATGCACGCCGTTACGGCGGCTCACAACATGTGTTCGGCGGCGCTCGACGCGCACCTGTTCCACGGAAACCAGACCGGACTCGACATCCACAACATCACCTGGCGGCGGGTTCTCGACATCAACGACAGGGCATTGCGCAACATCACAATCGGTCTGGGCGGTCGCCTCGATGGCATCCCGCGCGAGACCGGCTTCGACATCACTGCGGCATCGGAGGTGATGGCCGCGCTGGCCCTGTCGACGTCGCTTCAAGATCTCAGACAGCGGCTGGGCCGCATAGTCGTGGGCTACACGAAGGCGCGGACTCCGGTCACCGCCGAGGAGCTGAAAATCGCAGGCGCAATGGCGGTGATCTTGCGCGAGGCGATAAAGCCCAACCTCATGCAGACGCTGGAGGGCACGCCGGCGCTCATCCACACCGGACCGTTCGGCAACATCGCCACAGGCAACAGTTCGATCGTGGCCGACCGCATCGGCATCCATACCGGTGATTTCCTGTTGACCGAGGCCGGCTTCGGGGCCGACATGGGCGCCGAGCGCTTCTTCAACATCAAGTGCCGCTACTCGGGTCTGGCCCCCGACGCTGCGGTTCTGGTTGCTACGGTTCGAGGCCTCAAGGCTCACAGCGGCAAGTACAAGATCGTGGCGGGAAAGCCTCTGCCCTCCGAACTGCTGCAGCCGAACCCCGACGAGGTCATCGAGGGTGGGGCGAACCTCCGCAAGCAGCTCGAGAACATGACCGTGCACGGGGTGACTCCTGTGGTGGCCATCAACGCGTTTCCAGACGATCACGACAGCGACATCGAGGCCATCCGGCGCCTGGCCGACGAATGTGGAGTGCGCTCGGCGGTCAGCCGCCACTTTGTCGAGGGTGGCGCGGGCGCGGTCGAACTGGCCGAGGCGGTGCGCGACGCGGCCGACCAGCCCAGCGAGTTCTCGATGCTGTACCCCGACGACGCTTCGCTCGAGGACAAGATCCACAAGGTGGCCACCACCATCTACGGCGCCGACGCTGTCGAGTACTCGCCCGCCGCCAAACGCCAGCTGGCCACCTACACCGAGGCCGGCTTCGATCACCTGCCCGTTTGTATCGCCAAGACCCATCTGTCGCTGTCGGCCGACCCGAAGGCCAAGGGTGCTCCCACGGGATGGACCTTGCCCGTCCGCGAGGTGAGGGCCTCGGTGGGGGCCGGCTTCGTGTATCCGATCTGCGGCGACATGAGCACCATGCCGGGGTTGGGCGCAGACCCGGCCGCCCACCACATCGACATCGATGCAGAGGGCAAGATCGTCGGGCTTTCCTGACGTCTTGGTGCCAACCACACCCGCAACCACGAAACGAAATGCCGATGAACTCGATCCCCAAAGACCCATCCGATCAGCTCGCGCCGAGGCGTTCGTCGGGTGGGGCGGTGTTGATGGACGGAAACGACCTGCGCGACCGCATTGTCGACGAACTGGCCGCCGAGTTGGCGGCGCTCGGCAACCCTGCCGTGTGTCTCGCCACCGTGCTGGTGGGTGACGACAAGCCGTCGCACATCTACGTCAACATGAAGCACAAGAAGGCGGCCCAGGCCGGCATGCAGTCTCGCCATGTCGAGCTTCCGGCCACGGCCAGCCAAAGCGAGGTCGAGGCGGCCGTCGCCGGGCTGGCGGCCGACCCCGGTGTGCACGGAATCTTGGTGCAGCTTCCCCTGCCCGACGGCCTCGACCCCGAACCGGTCCTCGATCTGATACCGCCCGAAAAAGACGTCGACGGTCTGACCGAGCGTTCGATGGGCCGGCTGGTTCGCAACAGGCCAGGTCTGGTGCCTTGCACCCCCGCCGGCGTCATGCGCCTGATCGAACGCTACGGCATCGAGACTTCGGGCAAGCGCGCCGTGGTCATCGGGCGCTCGACGCTGGTCGGTCTGCCGGTTGCGCTGTTGCTGGCGCGCAAGGGCGTCGATGCAACCGTGACTCTGGCGCACAGCCGCACCGGCGACATGTCGTCCGTGTGTCGCGAGGCAGACATCATCGTGGCGGCGGCGGGCATGGCCAAGATGATCTCGGCCGAGCACGTCAAGCCGGGCGCCGCCGTGTTCGACGTGGGTGTGTCCCGAACCGAAGCCGGCATCCAGGGCGATGTCGATTTCGACGCTGTGCAGGCCATAGCGGGCGCCATCACACCCATGCCGGGTGGCACCGGGCCCATGACGATCGCCTGCTTGCTCGAGAACACCCTCGAGGCTGCAAGACTTCAAGGTGTGGTGGCGCGCTGACGATCATCGAAGCTGCGCCCTTCGACAGATTCGCCGCCAAACCCGCGACGGGCTCGGCGGCGTGTTACCGGTATGGGCAGCACGGCAGCTTCGGTTGCAGCAGGTATCGAATGGCACAACTGGAGCAACACGCCCGTACACCGATCGTCGTGGTTGTACCCGACAGCCTCGTGGGAGCGCCGGTTGTCTAGAGGGGTAGACCGCGAGTTCGACGAGTTCTTCCTGGCCAACTACGACCGGTTGCTGCGTTCGTTGACAGCAATAACAGGCCAGCGCGAGACGGCGCAGGACTGCGTGCAGGAAGCCTTCATCAAGGCGTACGCCCGCTGGCCCAGGCTTCGTACCTACGACGATCCGATGTTGTGGGTTCGAAAGGTCGCCATCAATCGTTCCCGTGACGCGGCCCGCTCGAACGCGCGGCGCAAGCGCCGTGAAGAGCGCTACGACGCAGAGCCCAGCCGCCCAACCGCCGGGGCCGACGTCGAGGGCAACATGAGCCTGGTTGAGGCTCTCGAGGTGTTGTCGCCCCGCCAGAAGATGGTCGCGGTGTTGTTCTATGTCGATGACATGGCGGTCGCCGACATTGCCAAGAGCCTCGGCTTGTCGAAGGGTGCGGTGAAGTTCCACCTCAACAAGGCGCGCGCTGCGCTGCGCGAAACGATGTCAGAGGAGGGCGACCGTGTCTGATCCGCTCGACGAAGCCATCGCCAGGCGCATGCGCTCGGAGGTCCCGTTGCAAGCCGAGTCGTCAGCGGCTCTGGGCGAGTTGCGCGGGCCGATGTTGAGGGCCAGACGCCGGCGTGCGGCCGCCGTCAACGCGGGCCGGGCGGCCGTTGCGTTGCTGGTGGTTTCGGCCGGCGTCTTCGGCGTTGCCAGCCTCGACGATTCCGAGCCCGGTGTCGTGGCCGCCGGGTCGACCACCTCCACCGCTGCTGCGCCCGCGGGCGCGGCACCCATCACCGACGACGGTGAAGTCCAGGCACCCGATTCGTCTACCGAACCGCCGGCGACCGCGGCCGGATCCGAGCCGGGCTCGACGGCACTGACCAGCATCGGCCCTGCGTCGACGTCTGCGGCCGCCACGTCTGCGGCGCCGACCTCGGATGGGCCAACATCGACCTCGCCCACCTCCAACCCTCCCACCTCTGCGGTGGTCACATCCGATGCGCCGGCGTCGACTGCACCCACGTCGACTTCTTCTACATCTCCTGATCCGTCAACCTCGACCACGACCCTCGTCGCTTCGACAGGTGTCGAGACGATCAATACTGTGTGCGGCTCGATCCGGGTCAGCTGGACCGGCGACACGGTTGCCCTCGATCAGGTCAGTGCCGCCGACGGTTTCGATCATGACGTCAAGTCTTCAGGCCCAGAGGACGTCGAGGTGAAGTTCGACGGCGAATCGGGCCGCTGTGAGGTCAAGGCGAAGATCGTCGCGGGCGCGCTGTCGCCCTCGGTCGTCGAGGACCTCGAGCATGGCGACGGCTCGCACGACGACTCTTCCGATTCAGAGCACAGCGACGACTGACTTCTGTGCCGAGGCGATGTGCCTCTTGGTGCTTCTCATTGCCTGACGGGTCATTCCTAGCCCCTCGCTGCAATGCGTCTGGAATCTTTTCGTAAAGAAACTGCAAAAAACATGCCGAACCGCCAAACCGATTGCCCCGCCGGTGCCGTGGTCACACCAAACGTGCCCGACGAGGTTCAGAAAGGCCATCACGTGACAACACAGAACGCCAGACCGAGGACGATCATCGCAGCGTCGGCAGTGGCCGTCACGGCGCTGACCCTCAGCGTTGCCGTGCTCGACGAAGGTTCGCCCACCCCCACGGCATCGGCCGAGCTGGCCAGCAACTCGGCTCCAGCCCCAACAGAACCCATTCGTGTGACGGTCCAGCTCCCGGGCGACCCGGCAGCTGCTCCCACGGCGGGTGACCCTGCGGCCGCAACCGCCACGTCGGAGGCCGAGCAACAGGCGGTGTCCGGAATGGGAATAGCGCCGCCGAACCCAGTCGACGCCGGTGGCCAGTCGTCGCCCACAACTGCTGCGCCGAGCTTGCCGTCGGGCACCCAGGCCAGCACCACCACTGCAGCCACGACACCATCCACCGCTCCCGCCGACTCGCCCACATCGGCTGCGCCTGCGTCGAGCACGACCCAAGCCCCCAGCACCACGGCGGCGCCCGCCGAACAGGCTCCACAGACCGAGTACCTGTACTACACCTTCGACGGCGTCGCGTCGCAGATCATTCTCGCAGTCCACGATGGGTCGCAGCTCGAGTTCTGGTCGGTCACCCCCGAACCTGGCTGGGCCTATGCGGTCGAACAATCTCGCAACGAGATCGAGATCGAATTCCGGTCGACGTCGGGTGCGCGCTACGACGACGATGACGACGACGACGATGACGAGTACGAGGAACACGAGAGCGACGACGACCACGGCTCGTCGGGCGGCGAGGCCAAGTTCACCGCTCGGCTGATCGACGGCCAGGTTCACGTGTCGAGGGAGCGCTGATCATGACATCGCCAGAACAGTCCGATCGTCTGAAGGCGCTGATGGACCGCAGCCCCCGGGCCGAGTCGGCCCCTCGTGCGCCCCGCACGTCCGAGGCGCGGCCCCGCAGCACAGAAGCACCTCAGCCTCGCACCGGCAGCGCAGTCGCTGCCAAGGCATCGATGGCAACCACCAAGATCGCCGCAGCAACTGCTTCGACGCTCACCTTTGCAGCGATCGTCGCAGCGATGGGGCCTCTGGCCCAGGAGGCAGTGCTGACAGCCGACGCCTCCGATGCCGAGGTTCCCGAACCCGATGGCCTGCCCATGGCCCAGGCCCAAGCACCAACCGTTCTGGTAGAGGTGGTCCCGCCCAGCAGCGTGGCCGCGGCGCCAGAGACCACCGAGTCGGTGCCTGGTGACCCTGCGGTGGCCGACCCGGTCACAGGCGAGCCTTCCACCACCCAGGCGCCCGACGCCGCTGCGGCGCTGCCGGCGACCACCGCCGCGCCCCAAACGGGCACGGGCGCCCAGCCTGTTGCACCGGCGACAACCGCCGCTCCTGCAACGGCTGCACCGGCAACCACGGCCGCTCCGGCAGCAGCTGCACCGGCGACCACGGCTGCTCCTGCAACAGCGGCTCCGGCGACCACGGCTGCTCCTGCAACAGCGGCACCGGCAACCACGGCTCCTCCGGCAACGGCAGCACCGGCAACCACCGCGGCGCCTCCCGCTCCCACCACCACGGCAGCGCCACCGCCGCCAACGACAGCAGCTCCTGCGCCCACCACCACCGCTCCCCCGCGAAGCAACAAGAGCGGCTGACATGCACGACATCTATTTCAGGGCGATGGGGTGTCGGTGTCGCATAGTCGCCGACGGGGTCAGTGAGGACGAGGCGGTTCGTGCCCGCCAGACGATCGAACGCCTCGACGGGCTGTGGTCGCGGTTCCGCCCCACATCCGAGGTCTCCAAGGTCAACGGCTCGGGCGGCGCTCTGTGTGTCGTGTCGCCCGAGACCATGCGCTTGTTCTCGATGGCGGCAGCGGCACAGCGCGAGACGTCGGGCCTGTTCGATCCGTTCATGTTGAACCAGCTGATGCGGCTCGGCTACTCGAGATCATTCGAAACCATCCGGGGCCGAGACATCCGCATCTCCCAGGGCGAGGAGCCCATCACAACCGACTGCAGCCTCTCCCGTTTGCAGCTGTTCCCAGAAATCAGCGCAGTCGCTCTGAGTTCTGGATGCAGCTTCGACCCGGGCGGTATCGGCAAGGGCTTGGCCGCAGACATCGTCACCGAGCAGCTGCTGGCCGCCGGTGCCACCACCGCCTACGTCGAGGTCGGCGGTGACACCGCATTCGCCGGGACCTCCTGGACCGGTGAACAGTGGGTCGTCGAGATCGGCCACCCAGACGATGACTCGACGGTGGCTACTATCTCGTCGCCGGGGGGTGCGATCGCCACCAGCAGCACACAGGGCAGGCGTTGGCACGTCGGTGGTGTCGTCGTTCACCACATTCTCGACCCCAGTACCGGCCGGCCCGCCGACACCGATCTCGTCGGTGTCAGTGTCGCCGGCGGTACGGCTGCGTGGGCCGAGGTGTGTGCAAAGAGCATCCTGATAGCCGGCTCGCAGATGGCTCGACATCTGGCCGACAGGTTTTGTGTGGCCGGCCTTGCGATCACCGATGAAGGAAACCTGATCGATCTGGGAACAGAATCATCGGTCGAGGTGGGCCGTCGAGGCGTGGAGGTGGCGGCATGAGCGAGCAGATCTGGTGGTACGTGGCACGCTCGGGCGGCATCGTGGCTTGGGGCCTGCTGGCCCTGTCGATGTGCTGGGGCTTGATGGTGTCGACCAGGGCCGCGAACAGCGCGGCCAGTCCCAAGAACATCCTCGGCATGCACAGGTACTGGAGCCTGCTGTCGGTTGTGTTCACGGGAGTGCACATCGCGGGCCTGGTTGCCGACAACTACGTGACCTTCGGGTGGGCAGAGGTTTTGGTTCCGTGGGCTTCTGAGTGGCAGCCGACGCCCGTGGCGTGGGGGGTCATCGGGTTCTACCTGTTGGTGGCCATCGAGGTCACCTCACTGTTGATGCGCCGGATGCCCCGGCCGATGTGGGGTGCAATTCACCGTATGAGTTTTGCGCTGTTCGTGTTCGCGACCCTGCACGGCATACAGGCCGGAACCGACATCTCAAACGTCTGGTACCGGCTGGCGCTGCTTGCAGCCATCAACATCGTTGCGTTCCTGACGGTTCTGACCCTGCTGGCAAAGGGCCGGCGAGCGGCCGACAAGGTGCCCGCACCGGCCGCCGGCTGATTAGCTACGCGGCACGCGCAGTGGCGTGCTGCGGTGCGCGCGACTACGCTAGGTGGTCATGCAGCAACGAATCCCCCGCAAGGGATCGACGCTGTGCGGCAAGATATCGATCCTCACCATCACAACCGGCTTGCTGGCGGCCCTG
>JAGQSP010000049.1:0-229 GCA_020439485.1 Acidimicrobiales bacterium
TCGAGGTTGCCCACGAGGCGGCCGGATTCGTCGACCACAGCGATGGGCAGCCCCACACCTGCAGCCGCATAGACCTTGTTGAGGGTGTCGTGGGGCCGCGCGGTGTCGAAATCGGTGCGCAACGCGCCGGCGAGCGATGTCTCACCCTCGGCCGCCTTGCGGATGCCCTCGCCGCTGGTGAGAACACCTATCGGGCGTCCCTCGGGGTCGGTGACGAATCGGCCCGCCC
>JAGQSP010000049.1:283-5278 GCA_020439485.1 Acidimicrobiales bacterium
GGTTCGATCATGATCTCGTGGACCTCGATGACGCGGCCTTGGTCGACGTCTTGCACGAATTCGGCCACATAGCCGGTGGCGGGCTTGGTGAGGATCTCTTCTGGAGTGCCGATCTGCACGACCTTGCCGTCTTTCATGATGCAGACGCGGTCACCGATGCGAAGGGCCTCGTTGAGGTCGTGGGTGATGAACAAGATGGTCTTCTTCAGGTCGGCCTGGATTGCCAACATCTCGTCTTGCATTTGGCGTCGGATCAGCGGGTCGAGGGCCGAGAACGCCTCGTCCATCAACAGGACCTCGGGGTCTGCGGCAAGGGCCCTTGCGAGCCCGACGCGCTGTTGCATACCGCCCGACAGCTCGGAGGGCATGTTGGTGCCGTAGGCCTCGAGGCCCACAAGCGACAGAGCCCGAAGTGATGCCCTGACACGTTCGGCCTTGTCGACACCTTGGACCTTCAGGCCGTAGCCGACGTTCTCGATGACCGAGTGATGGGGAAACAGGGCGAAGTGCTGGAAGACCATGCCCATCTTCTCGCGGCGGAAGGCCTGCAGCGCCGAACCCGACAGCTGTTGAACGTCGGTGCCCGAGACGATGACCTTGCCGTAGGTGACGCTGTGGAGCTTGTTGACCGTGCGGATGGCGGTTGACTTGCCAGAACCCGAAAGGCCCATGACCACGAAGATCTCGCCTTGGCGAACGGTGAAGTTCACGTTGTCGAGGCCAAGGACGTGACCTGTCTGCGCCAGGACGTCGTCCTTGTTCACCCCAGCCCGGGCCAGGTCGAAGGCCCGCCCCCTGGGTTGTGGCCCGAAGATCTTGTAGACCTCCTCGAGCTGGATTATCGGCTCGCCTTCGCTCACACGGTGCTCCCTCGTCGGTTTGCGTCCCTGCGACAGCCGACTACGCAGCCGGAAAACCGGCGCACCACGAAACCAGCGGCCCCAAGGCCGGACTAGGAACGTAGCAGCGTAGTCCGCTCCGTCCCTGCGTCGTAACATTATCGAAAGAGTTTCGTAACATCGTGGGACCAGCTCCGGTCAGGTCACGGTCGGCGGTTCTGAGGTGCCACCATTGCGGCTAGGACTGGAGGCCAGATGTTCATAGACGGGCAGTGGACAGACGCACGTTCGGGCGACACGTTCGAGGTGACGAACCCAGCGACAGGGGAGGTCATCGGCCACGTGCCAGACGGTGGTGCCGACGACGCACGCGAGGCCATCGCTGCGGCAGATGCTGCCCAAAAGGCATGGGGTAGCACCAGCGCAGCCGAGAGAGCCGACCTGTTGTACCGGGCGTGGCAGCTCATGAACGAGCGGCACGAAGACCTCGCCAGGCTGATGACCACAGAGCAGGGCAAGCCCTTGAAGGCGGCCCGGGCCGAGGTGACCTACGCCGCCGACTTCCTGCGCTTCTACGCCGAGGAAGCCACCAGGGTGATGGGGCAGTGGATGCCCTCGAAACGCGCCGACCAGAGGTTCTTGTCGATCAGGGTTCCGGTGGGCGTGGTCGCAGCGATCACCCCCTGGAACTATCCGGTGTCGATGCTGACCCGCAAGATGGGCCCCGCGCTGGCCGCCGGGTGCACCTTTGTGCTGAAACCCGCCGAGGCCACCCCACTGTGTGCCCGGGCCGTATACGAGGTGTTCGCCGACGCAGGAACCCCGCCCGGGGTCATCAACCTGGTTACGGCAGCCGACCCGCGCCCGGTGGGCGACGTGTTCACCACCGATCCACGGGTGCGAAAGCTGACCTTCACCGGGTCTACGCCAGTGGGCCGCCAACTGGCCGGAGCCGCCGCCGGAAACCTCAAGCGCGTTTCGGTGGAGCTGGGTGGTCATGCCCCCTTCATCGTGTTCCCCGATGCCGATCCGGTGCAGGCGGCCAAGGGCGCCGCGGCACTGAAGTTCTTGAACTCTGGCCAGGCCTGCATCAGCCCCAACCGGCTCTATGTGCACGAGTCTCAGGCCGACGCCTTCATTGCGACCATGACCGACCGCGTCTCGAAGGTCAGGGCCGGAAACGGCTTCGACGACGGTGTCGGGGTGGGGCCACTGGTGAACGAAGCCGCCGTGGCCAAGGTCGAGAACCAGGTCGAGGACGCGCTGGCCCGCGGTGCTGCGGCCCCCGTCGGCGGCCATCGACTGGCCGAGGCCCCCTTCGACAAGGGCCACTTCTTCGCCCCGACCCTGCTGACAGGAATCGACTCGACCATGCTGATCCGCAGGGAGGAGACGTTCGGCCCCGTCGCTCCGGTGATCGTCTACGACGACGTCGACACCATCATCGACGAGGCCAACGACACGAACTATGGCCTCGCGGCCTACGTCTACACCGGGTCTCTGGCCACTGCGATTACAGCGGTCGAAGGGCTCGACTTCGGGATCATCGGCGTCAACGACGTCAACCCGACATCGGCGTCGGCGCCCTTCGGAGGTATGAAGGACAGCGGCCTGGGGCGCGAGGGTTCGGCCGAAGGCATCGACGAATACCTCGAGACCAAGCTCGCGGGCATCTCTCTGCGATAATGACCCACCTGTGAACGAGGACTTTGGCGAACTGGTCGAGGGCCTCGACGAACTCGTTGCCGACACCAACATCGAGGCCTGGCAGGCCGCCGAACTGGCCGCTCAAGCCGTCGACCCCGACGTGGTGCTGGGCGGCCCCGCACTGGCCGAAACCAGCACAGCCGCCAAGACCTGGGCATTGTTCTCGGGCCTGGCACTGGTGATGATGGGCAACGGCCTTCAGGGCGCGGTGCTGGGCATACGCTCGCAGTCGGAGGGCTTCGGGGTCACCGTCGGCGGTCTCATCATGACCGCATATTTCGTCGGGTTCCTGTTGGGCAGCAGATACGCCGAACACGCACTGCGCACCGTTGGGCACATCAGGGTGTTTGCAGCCTTGGCCTCGACCGCGTCGAGCGCCAGCCTGATGCACGTTCTGTGGGTGAACCCGTACGCCTGGGCCGGGTTGCGCCTGGTGTTCGGCCTGTGCATGGCAGGGTTGTACGTGGTGGTCGAGTCGTGGCTGAGCGACCTCAGCACCAACGCAAACCGCGGCAGGCTGCTGGCCCTGTACATGGTGGTGTCGATGGGCTTCATGGCCGCCGGGCAGTTCCTGCTGAACGCGGCCGACCCCGCAACGTTCACCCTGTTCGCGTTGGCCTCGGTGCTGGTGTCGATCTCGCTGGTGCCGGTGACGCTGTCTGCCACCAGTTCGCCGCCGCTGCACGAACCCGTGCCGCTGGGGTTTCGCGAGCTGTTGAGGTTGGCGCCCAGCGGTGTCGCGGTGTCGTTCCTATCCGGAACCGGTCTTGGTGGACTGATCGGCCTCACCGCGGTCTATGCAGGCAACACAGACCTGGGAGGCGCCCGCCTGTCGATCTGGCTTGCGGCCCCTGTGTTCGGGGCGATCGTCTTGCAGTGGCCCATCGGGTGGCTTTCGGACCGGCTTCCGCGACGCGCCATCATCGCCGCTGTGGCCGTGGCCGCTGCCACCCTGTCGTTCGCGCTGTTCGCCCTGGACGCCACGTCGAAGGTAGGCACCCTGCTGTTGCTGATGCTGGGCGCCACCGCGTACCCCCTGTATTCGCTGGCCATCGCCATCACCCAAGACTGGGTTCAGCCCAAGCAGATCGTGGGAGCGTCGGCCACCCTCGTGCGCGTCAACGGCACCGGTGCCATCGTCGGCCCGCTGGTGACGGCAGGTCTGATGGCCATAGACACCGACCTGCTGTGGATCGCACAGATGGCCGCCTATTCGTCGATCGCCGTGTTCCTGGTGTACCGAATCTTCGTGGTCGAGGCGATTCCGCTGGATCAACAGGCGCCCTACCAGGCCTTCCCGGCGCGGGCGTCGGAGCGTGCCGCTGTGCTGCTGCAACGGCGGCGCACAAAACCCTGATCAGGTACGCGCTACCGGGCAAGGCTCAGCGGGGGAGTCGGGCCCTCAGCTGCGAGTAGGCGGCAGGGCCCATCAACCGGGTCAGTTCTTCAGACAGGGTCTCGACGGCAGCTGCCTGGCCGTCGAACGCTTCGGGAACCTCGGCGGCATCGGTGCACATCGCCGCCATCGTCTGGCCTCCCGGGCCCCAGTCGTCGCGCCGCCAGCGCCGCAGCACGACGGTGGACTCGTCGGGCGACACCTCGACGCGCAACGGAAGCTGCCAGCACACGGCGGGCTTCCAGTCGACGGGCGACTCGCCGGCGTCGACAGCGGCCAGGTGTAGGGCGCAGCCCGCGCCGCCGGCGAAGCCCGGCCGGTTCAGGAACACGCACGCCCCGTCGACGATGGCCGTCAGCGTCCGCTGATCGTCGCGGAACACCTCGTGGTCCGCGTGCTGGAACAGGTGCCTGGGGATCAACGCCGCCAGGGCCGAGATCTCCATCGCCTCGTCCTGGTCGGCCATCTGCGCACCCACCGAGCAACATCCGAGCATCGCATCTGGGTCTGCCGTGTCTTCGATTCCCGGACAGCCCCGGCCCCAGATGCAGTGCCACCTGGAGACCATGAAGTCGGTGTCTGCACGCCAAGTGGTGCCGTCGTGCGTGAACTCGACGAACTCGCTCACGCCCGCCCCGGCCGCCGGCGTCGACGCCTGGCGCCTCCGTCGGTGGCATCGCCACCGCCCGAGCCGGCGTTGGGAGAGTGGGGAAACCCCAGGGCGGTCACGAACAGCTCTTGGAAACGCGGTTCGATTGCGGTCTCGATCTTGACCACCGACTTGACAGTCTGTTCCATCTCGGCGCGCTGCTCGGCCGACAGCAGCGCCCGCACCGCACCAGATCCGGCCGAGTTGCCAACCGCCTTGACCCGGCTCAGCTCGAGGTCGGGTATCAGCCCCAGCGTCATCGCATGGGCCGGGTCGATGTGGGCACCGAACGCCCCGGCCAGGCGTATCTCGTCGGGGGCGTCTAGACCGCTGTGTTCCAGCAACAGGTCGATGCCCGCCTTCAGGGCCGCCTTGGCCAGCTGAATGGCCCTCACGTCTGCCTG
>JAGQSP010000049.1:5375-5587 GCA_020439485.1 Acidimicrobiales bacterium
ACACCCTGGCGATCGATGGCACCGGCGCGCACCAGCTCGCTGATGACCTCGATGATTCCCGATCCGCAGATTCCCGTGACCCCCGACTTGGCGGTGCCCGATGCGAAAGCGTCTTCGTCGCTCCACGCGTCGCACCCGATGACACGGACGCGAGGTTCGAGCGTCTCGGGGTCGATGCGCACCCTCTCGATGGCCCCGGCAGTTGCGCGCTG
>JAGQSP010000541.1:0-1160 GCA_020439485.1 Acidimicrobiales bacterium
ACCCCGCCGTCGGCCGCGACCAGCCAGTAGCCGTCGCCGTCTGGTGTGAAGGCGATGTCGACGATGGGTGAACGCAGCTGCATGCCCGATGCGTCACCCAACCACGAGGTGGCGCCACCGACCGCGACCCGGCCCGCCGCGTCAACGGCGGCCAGTCCGGTTCCGGCAGGGTTGGCCGAGAGGGCCACGGCGCCTCGAATTTCGGGAATTATCGCCGGGTCGGCGCCGCCGTAGCTGGTTACCGGGGCCGAGGGCGCAGCGGGGCCGGCCTTTTCGTCGGCTTGCGCGGGCGCTGCGGTTGCCAACACGCACACGGCAGCCAGAAACCCAGCGGCCAACCTCAGGGTGAGCGGAACGGACCTCATCTTGGGACTCGCATTGCTCTGGTCGATCCTCCGTGCTGACCCTGTGTTGCCGACATGCCTGCCGGGCGGCAATGCTGGCCAGTCTCTCACATCGTCCACATGGGTCGCGTCGGCCCCGCGGGCTAGTTTGACGACGTGCCAGGCACCACATCAAAGCCCTCCAAGCTCATCGTCGTACTGCTCGACTCGCTCAATCGCCACATGCTGGGCGCCTATGGCGGAAGCGAGTTCTCGACCCCCAACCTCGACCGCGTGGCGGCCCGGGGGGTGCGGTTCACCAACCACGTGACCGGCTCGTTGCCCTGCATGCCCGCACGCCACGACATCTTGGTGGGCGCCCTCGACTTTCTCTGGCGGTGCTGGGGGTCGATCGAGGTCTGGGAGGAATCGATAGTTGCGTCTTTGCGACGAGCCGGTGTGACATCGGCGCTGTTCACCGACCACCCGCATCTGTTCGAGACCGGCGGCGAGAACTATCACACCGACTTCACCGCTTGGGACTATGTGCGCGGTCACGAGGGCGACCAGTGGTTCACCGAGGCCGACCCATCGTGGATGGGCACCCCCGAAATAGCCGCGGCCCGACCCTTCGGATGGCATCTCGAGCGCACCCGGGGCATCAGCATGGGCCATCGTGGTTATGACCTGAGCCGAACCTGGTTCCGAGCCGAGGAAGACTTTCCCGGACCGCGCACCATGGCGGCGACGGCCGAGTGGCTCGAGCGGTCGGCCGCCAGCCACGACAGGTTCTTCGTGTTCGTCGACGAGTTCGACCCTCACGAACCCTTCGATGTT
>JAGQSP010000541.1:1338-3938 GCA_020439485.1 Acidimicrobiales bacterium
CATGGACCGCAACCAGATGTGGGACGACACCGCCCTCATCGTCTGCACCGACCACGGGCACTATCTGGGCGACGTCCGCCAGGGTGTCGACATCTGGGGCAAGCCGCAGGTGCCCCAATACGAGCCGCTGGGACACACGCCGCTGCTGGTCTGCTGGCCAGGCGTGCCCGGAGGAACGACCTGCGACGCACTGACCACCAACGTCGACCTTCATGCCACGATTGCCGATGTGTTCGCCGTCGAGGCTGCCCACCGCACCCATGGCCGGTCGTTGGCCCCGCTGGTCACCGGAGATGCAACTTCGATCCGCGACTGGGCCATCGGTGGTGTATTCGGCTGCTGGGTTCAGGTGACCGACGGTCGCTTCAAGTACGCACGCGCGCCGGAGGGTCAGAACTTCCCCTTGTCGATGTGGTCCAACCGTTGGTCGACCATGCCGGTGCACGTCGACGGGTTCAATCCTTTACCTCCGCCCGACCGTCGGGCCTGGATCGATTTCATGCCCGGATCCGACATTCCGGTGCTGCGCCAGCCCTTCGAACCCGGCGACATGTACCCCATGTGGGCTGGCAGACGATCGATGGTGGGCACCCACGCCCTCTACGACATCGCGACCGATCCGCACGAGTCCGAGAACAGGGTCGGAGAGCGGGTCGAGAGGATCATGGTCGATCTGCTGCGAACGGCCCTGGATGAGCTGGACGCTCCGACCGATCAGTACGAACGTCTGGGCATCTAGCCCGCCAGCCAACCGATCGCTTCGGCCAGTTGCTCGTGGGCCTGGTCGCCCAGAATCGGGTGGTTGAAGAAGTGGTCTGCGCCTTCGATGGCCACCAGCTTCGATCGGCACCCGGCATCTCGCCAAGCCTGGTCGAGGCGGGCCGATCCTTCGACCGGCACCAGGTCGTCGAGGCGTCCGTGAACAAAAACGGCGGGCACCGGACGGGTCGAGACCACCTGGGCCGGGTCGAACTGCGCCGGGTCGGCGCCGTTGGGCAGGCGGTCCTGCAGGGATGAACCGATTCGTGGAACGGGCGCCAACAGCGACATGCCGACGATCGCTGTCGAGATGTCGCGCAGAACGGGCACCATCGCCAGGTAACCGCCTGCCGAGTGTCCGCTGCTGAACACCGGTGATGTGCCTGCGACGTTGCCCGCCACCCAGTCGAGCCCGGCCTCGGCGTCGTCGAGTAGATCGTCGATGGTCAGTTCGCCCGTCAGGTGTCTGTACGACAGCGAGACGAATGCCTGCGATCGCTCGAGGTGGGCCTCGGCGAAGCGATAGCCCCATGTGGGGTCGCCCATTGTGAAGCCGCCCGGGTGGAAGAAGGCCACCGTGGCGGCCGGTTCGGCGGTGGGTTTGAACACGTGTGCATCGAGAACGATGCCCGCCGCCGATTCGAACTGGTGGGTCTCGGGACGCACGATCATCCCACCGATGCTACGCGCCCGCCGGCGGCGCGCCCGGAGTCTGGCGTATGCACCGGGCTGGTCGGCAATGCGTCAGCCGCAGCCGTCGTCCCAGATGGTGTCGAAGCCCTCGATGAAGGTGGTTGTCAGCGACGAGGCCCTCAGGCAGTGATTGCCGCGCAGATACAACGTGTTGAGACCGGTCAGGTTCGACAGGGTGTCGGGAACCGTGCCCTCGAACTGGTTGCTGTTCAGATACAGGATGTCGAGAGTGCCGGCATCTCCGATCTCGGCGGGAATCACCCCGCCGATGAAGTTCCCCTCGACCCTGAACGAGATGATGGCGGCCATGTCGCCGATGGTCGACGGCAGCTCGCCCTCCAGCACGTTGTTCCACCCGTACCAGTACTGCAGGCGGTCCATGTTGCCCAGCCCGAAGGGCAGCGACCCGGTCATGGTGTTGTCGTAGTAGTAGAAGTGGGTCAGGTTGCTCGCCTGCGTCAGCTGGTTGGGAATCTCACCGTCGAGCCGGTTGCCGTGCACCAGCAGCAGGCCCAGGTTCGATAGACCGCCCACGGTGCTGGGCACCGTGCCGGTGAGGTTGTTGTTGCCGAGGTGCAGGTAGTACAGAGCGCTCATCGAGCCGATGGTGCTGGGTATGGTGCCGTTCAACTGGTTGTTGTAGGCGTAGAAGTAGCGCACCTTGGTCATGCCGCCGATGGCGGGGTCGATGGTGCCGTTCAGGTCGTTGTCGTGGACGTAGAACTCGGTGACGCTCTCGAGGTTGCCCACGCCCGCTGGAATACCACCGGTCAAGCGGTTGCCGGACGCATTGAAGTACGTCATCTTCGTGAGGTTGCCGATGCTGTTGGGGATGGAGCCCGACAGCAGGTTGTTGTAGAGACGAAGCTGCAACAACTCGGTGAGACCACCGATTCCGGCGGGGATCGAGCCGGTCAGCTGATTGTCGTGGAGGTACAGGTACCGCAGCGCGGTGGCCCCGCCGATGTCGGTGGGAATGATGCCGTCGAGCCGGTTGCCGTGCAGATAGAGCTGGTCGAGGTTCTTCAGGTCACCGATGCCGGTGGGCACCCCGCCCGTCAGCTGGTTGCCCGATGCGTGCAGGATGTACAGGTTGGTCATGCCGCCGATGTCGGACGGCAACGAACCCGTGAGGTTGTTGGTGTGCA
>JAGQSP010000542.1 GCA_020439485.1 Acidimicrobiales bacterium
GCACCACCGTGCTCGACGCCTCGGCCGCGCAGACCACCACCACAGCTGCACCAACGACCACCACCACAGCGCCGACGACGACAACCACAACGCAGGCTCCGACAACGACCGAGCCGCCCACCACGACCACCACCGAACCGCCGCCCTTCCAGTGGACGCTGATGGCCGGCGGCGATGTGCTGATGGACCGCACCGCGCCTGCCGGCATCGACCCGTTCGTAGGTCTGCAACCACAACTCGCTTCTGCGGACCTGGCCATGGTCAATGTCGAGATGGCCATCTCCGACCGAGGAACTGCCATCGCCGGCAAGCAGTACACGTTCCGTGCCCCACCGGCCGCGGCTCAGATCATCGCCAACGCCGGAATCGACCTGGCGACCGTCGCCAACAACCACGCCCGCGACTTCGGCACCGACGCCTTCCTCGACACCATGAACCTGCTGACCGACGCGGGAGTAACCGTGTTGGGCGGAGGCCAGAACGACACCGAGGCATACACACCCAGGGTCGTGACCCTCGGCGAACCCGGCCGCGAGATCGACGTGGCCTTCATCGCCGCGTCGCTGATCATGCCGTGGGGGTTCGGCGCCACACCCAGCCGCGCGGGTATTGCCGATGGCAACGACCGCAACCGGGTGCTGGCCAATGTCAGGGTTGCGGCCGAGTCGAACGACATCGTCATCGTGACGCTGCACTGGGGCATCGAGCGAAACACTTGCCCAGAGCCCACGCACCAGACCTTCGCCCAGCAGCTCCTGGAGGCAGGTGCCACCGCGGTGATAGGTCACCATCCCCACGTGTTGCAGCCGGTCGAGTTCGCCGACGGCAAGCTGATCGCTTACTCGCTGGGCAACTTCGCTTGGCATCCGCGCACTTCGATAACCGCGGACACGGGAATCCTCGAGCTTCGTTTCACCGACACCGAACTGACCGGCTACGAGTTCCACCCCCACGTCCTGGGGGCAAACGGGGCGCCCGAGCCCGTCGACAGCGGGGTCAGGTTCGACCGGATAAACCAGATCGTCTCGGGGCAATGCGAGCTGCACGACCCGCCGCCTGTGACAACCGCACCCAACACCACGACCACCACGGCGGCCACAACGACCACGACGGCCAGCAGCACCACGACCACCGTCGACACAACGACGACGACACCGACTACGACGACCACCACTGCGCCTACCAGCACCACGGCCGTGACGACCAGCACCGCCCCCTGACCGGCAGCGGGCCTAGCTGACCAGGTCTACGGGGGCGAAGTCGCCAGATGGTTCGATACCGAAGATCTGGCAGGCGAACACATACTCGGCCTCGATGGCCCTGATGATGGTCTCGGCACGGCGGAACCCGTGCGACTCGCCCTCGAACATCAGCAGTGCATGAGGAATCGAACGCTCGGCCAGAGCGTCCGCCATGGCCCGGGCCTGATTCGGCGGCACCACCGGGTCTTCGTCGCCCTGAAGGATCAGCATCGGGGTAGTCAGCAGATGGGTGTGGTGAATGGGCGAACGCTGGCGGTACAGGTCGGCACGCTCGGGATAGGGCCCCACCAACCCATCGATGTACCGGGCCTCGAACTTGTGGGTGTCGTGGGCCAGCGCCTCCAGGTCGCCGATGCCATAGCGGCTGATGCCCGCGGCGAATGCGTCGTGGAACGTGAGTGCACAAAGTGTGGTGTAGCCGCCGGCGCTGCCGCCCTTGATGACCCACCGCGCTGGATCGACCAAGCCGTGGTCGGCCAGGTGGCGCGCCGCGGCGATGCAGTCTTCGACATCGACCACGCCCCATTGACCGTCGAGAGCCCGCCTGAACTCGGTGCCGTAACCGGTCGAGCCGCCATAGTTGACGTCGACGACGGCAAACCCGCGCTGGGTCCAGAACTGTATGGCCAGATTCAGCCCTGCTCGAGCAGCGCTGGTGGGTCCGCCGTGGCTGAGCACCACCAGCGGCGCGAGCTCGCCCTCGGGTGCCGAGGCAACCGTCGAGCGAGGCTCGTAGAACAGTCCGTGAGCCGTGCGGGTGCCGCTGGTAAAGGTGATGTGGCGCGCGGGCGATACGTCGCCCGGGCCCAACACGGGGTCGACCCGCACGACGGTCTGCGTTGCCCCCGCGGCATCGATCACGAGGACCTCGCTGGGCCGCAACGCCGAGGACGCACACACGACTACCCGACCGGCTCCGGCTGGAGCCATCGAATCGAACGCGAGCCGATCACAATCGACAAGCTCGAGGTGGCCGTCGACGATGCGGGCAAGGCGCTCTGTGCCTTCGATCTGGGCGATGACGAACAGCTGGTCGCCGTCTGTGCAGATGGTGCACATACCGAACACCCACGGCGGGACCCCGAGGTCGCACTCGACGTCGACCAGGGCCGAGTAGCTGTTGGGGGCGTCGATACGGTGCGGCAGCCAGTAGCCGGTCGGGTCGGTGATGGCGTGTAGCTCGCC
>JAGQSP010000543.1 GCA_020439485.1 Acidimicrobiales bacterium
ACCTGAGGACCCACGCATCATGAAGATCTGTGTGGTCGGTGTCGGAGCGGTCGGGGGCCTGATCGGCTCGCGACTGTCCCAGGCCGGTCAGCGGGTGTCGGCGATTGCCCGAGGCGACACCCTCGCCGCCCTGCATGCCAACGGGTTGGGCCTCGAGGTCGACGGCGAACTGCACCACTACCCGGTCGAGGCCACGGCCGACGCCGCATCGCTCGGCCAGCAGGATCTGATCGTCGTGGCCGTCAAAGAGCCGGCCTTGCGTTCGGCCGCCGAAGCAATCCAGCCGCTGATGGGCCCGCAAACCCGGGTGCTGTTGGCGATGAACGGCGTTCCGTGGTGGTTCTTCGACGGCAGAGCAGGCCCGCTGGAGGGGGCGACGCTGGCATCGGTCGACCCCGACGGTCGGCTTCGCGACCTCATCCCAACCGGGCAGGTCATCGGCTGTGTAGCCCACCTTTCGGCCACCAACCCTGCGCCGGGCATCAGCCACCACCGCTTCGGCAACACCTTGATCATCGGCCAGCCCGACGGTGGCATTTCGCCACAGACCCAGGCCGCCGCCGATGCACTGAACCAGGCCGGTTTCGACGCCCCGATCGACGCGTCGATACAGCAGCAGATCTGGTTCAAGCTGTGGGGAAACATGACCATGAACCCGGTGTCTGCCCTGACCAGAGCCACTACCGATCGCATCATCGGCGACCCCCTGGTCAACGACTTCTGCATGCGGGCGATGAGCGAAGCAGCTGCGGTAGGTGAAGCAATCGGACTTCCGATCGCTCAGTCGCCAGACGAGCGCAACGCCGTCACACTCGAACTGGGGGCCATGAAGACGTCGATGCTCCAAGACGTCGAGGCCTCCAAGAGCCTCGAGGTCGAGGCCTTGATCGGCGTGGTCCACGAAATCGCCCAGCGGGTCGGAGTCGAAACCCCGACCATCGCCGCCATCTACGGCATGGCCCGCCTCCTGGCAAACCGTTGACGTCTACCTTCGACGCTGGCTGAGTCGGTAGAACAGAAGCGATGACGACCGGGGCCTTTCAGACCAATCGAGTCTCCTTCGACGATCCGTTCGCGCTGCAGGAGCACTTCCACTCCCAAGGCTGGACCGACGGTCTGCCGATCGTGCCGCCCACCCCAGACGCCGTAGCTGCGTGCCTCGAATGGGCCCTGCTCCCAGCCGACCACCTCATCGGGGTCGAGCCGGTCCGCGAGCGGGCGATCACCGCCGAGAAGGTGGCCATAAATGCCGTGATGGCCGGATGCCTGCCGTCGCACTTCCCCGTCGTCGTCACGGCCGTCACCGCGATGCTGCACGACGAATTCCTGCTGCACGGCGCCACCGCCAGTACCGGTGGCTGCGCGATCCTCGCCGTGGTCAACGGTCCGATCCGCCTCGAAGCTGGCATGAGCGCCGGGTTCAACGCAGCCGGGCCCAGCGACCGGGCCAGCACCTGCATAGGCCGCGCCATCCGGCTCGTCCTCGGCAACCTGCTCGACGTCCGGCCCGGCGAGATCGACCGGGCCACCCTGGGGCATCCTGGCAAGATCAGCTTCTGCATTGCCGAAGACGAGGAACACACGACGTGGACGTCGCTGGCAGCCGAACGCATCGGCGACCCTGACGCCTCGGCCGTCACGGTGATGGCCGCCATGGGACCGCGCCAGATCATGAACGAGTGGACCACCGAGCCCGCCGAGCTCCTCGACACGTTCGTCGCCGAGATCAAGGCCAACATGGCTAACTACTCGATCTGGGGCGGCAACTACGCCCTGGTCATCGCGCCCCAGCTCCGGGCACACTTCGAGGACGCGGGCTGGTCAAAGGCCGACATCCGCGACTACGTACACGAACACGCTTGGATTCACCGACGCGAATGGGCAGACGTCGGCAAGGCCAGCGCCGTCGGCGCCAAGGGCGACCGCGTCTATCGAGCACTCACCGAACCCGACGACCTGCTCGTCATTGCCGCCGGCGGTCCCGCAGGCGGATTCGGCGCCGTAATCCCGCCATGGCTGGGCACCAAGTCGCGTGCTGTCACGATGCCCGTCGGCGCCTGCATCGACTGCTGACCCACCCCAGGACCAGAGAGAAGAGAGACCAAGACCCCGTGGCCATCGAAGTCCTCATCCCCACCTACGACGAACACGCTGTGACCTTCCAGCCCGCACCGCGGGTCGTCAGCCTCGAGGGCTCGACGGTCGGCATCATCTCCAACGGCAAGCAGGGCACTGTCGCGTTCTTCGACGCCATGGAGGTCGAGCTGCGCGACCGGTACCGCGTCGCCGACGTAGTTCGACTCACCAAGCCGAACTACAGCGCCCCCGCCCCGGCTGGCTTGATGAGCCAGGCCAGACACTGGCACGCACTCATCGCCGGCGTCGGCGATTGAGG
>JAGQSP010000544.1 GCA_020439485.1 Acidimicrobiales bacterium
GGCGCCACCGGCCGGTGCGGTGGTGTCGTCGATCGAAACAGTCGACGGGCGCATGACACTGGAGGTGTCGATTCCACCCGAGGTGGCGGGCCAACGCCTCGACCCGAGTTCGGTCGGCGTGATAGTCGACGGTAACTACGTGGTGGCCAACGTGGCCAGGCCGCGCGGCGACGACCTGGCCGTGGTGTTGGCCATGGACGTCTCGGGATCGACCGCAGGGCCGGTGCTGGAGCAGGCCGTGACCGCAGCCGCGCGCTTCGTCGATTCGGTGCCAGAGGGAACGTTGATCGGCGTCGTGTCGTTCGCCGAACAGCCCCTGGTGTTGGTGCAGCCGACGTCGGATCTGTCGGTGGTTCAGGCAGCGCTCGCCTCGCTTTCGGGTGATGGTCCCACGGCTCTCTTCGATGGTCTGGTGACCTCGTCGCAGGTCATCGGCACCACATCTGCAACCTCGCGGGTGGTGGTCGTGTTCTCGGACGGCGGCGACACCAACAGCACTGCCACTCTGGCCGATGCCACCGCGGCCAGCGCGGCGGTTGACGCTTCGGTCGAGGTCGTATCGCTGCAGAGCACAGATGCCGACCCTGGCACCCTGGCTGCTCTGGCCCGAGAAGGACAGGTCTGGTCGGTGGCAGACCCAGCGGCGCTGAGCGACGTTTTTGTCGACATAGGCGACCGTCTGGGAAACCGGTTCGTCGTGAGCTTCGACGAGCCGGCCGGTGGCTTCTACGTTGTGGTTCGCGGAGACAACGGGCTGCGCCGCACCTACGTCGAACTCGACGAGGAAGTCACAGGTCTGCCCCGCAGTGATGCGGGCAGCCGCGCCGCGGTTCCCGAGCTGGTCAACCGGCCGTCGGTGGTGCCGACTGTTGCCGAGGCTCCGACAGCGATGTTTGGTGACCGCGCCCTTCCGTATGGTCTGGGCTCGGTAGCGGCCGCCGTGTTCCTGGCTGCAATCGTCATCGCCTGGCCCAACCCCAACCGGAACAGGCCGGCGCGGCCGATGCTGGCTCGGCGCAGCAAGCCGTCACCTCGTGAGATGACGCGCAGACTGTCGGACCTGGCCGAATCGGGCCTGGCCAGGTCCGGTCGCAAGAACGCGATTGCGTCGATGCTGGAGCAGTCTGGCTCGTCGCTTCGAGTCGGCGAGTGGCTGGTGGCGGTGCTGGGCGTTGCCATGGGCGTCATGGCCGGCGTCACCGTTGCCGCCGGACCCGTGCTGGGCCTCGTCGCCTCTGCGTTCGTACCATTGCTGGCGCGCTCGTTGCTGAAGCTGAAGGTGGCCAAGACACGAAACGCGTTTGCCGACCAGCTCGGATCGACGCTGCAGCTGATGGCTTCGAACCTGAGGGTCGGTCACGGCATGTTGCAGAGCATCGACGCGGTGGGTCGCGAGTCTGACGAACCAACCAGCCACGAGTTTCGGCGGGTAACCGGTGAGATCCGGTTGGGTCGCGACGTGGGCGACGCGCTGCGCGCCATGGCCGACCGTCTGGACAACGACGACTTCCGTTGGGTGGTGCAGGCCGTCGAAATCCACCGCGAGGTGGGTGGTGACCTCGGCGAGGTGCTGGACAACGTCGGGGCGACCATCCGCGATCGTCAGCGACTGAAGGGCCAGATCGCGGCCTTGAGTGCAGATGGACGTATCTCGGCGGGCGTGATGATGGCCCTGCCGTTCTGTGTTGGAGG
>JAGQSP010000545.1:0-1849 GCA_020439485.1 Acidimicrobiales bacterium
CTTCGGCAACGGTGATAGAGCGGTGCGGCGGCCAGCTCGAAAGCGTCGTCGATGGCGACGGCGGCCCAGTCCGGCGGTACTGGCTGCGCTGAAGCCGCTCGACGTGCAAGGGTCGCCGGTGCTGGCGTTCGCGTCAGGCGTCGCGATCGATCACGCTTTCGAGCCTGCGGTAGCTGGCTTCCATGCCGTCGACCATTCCGGTCCCCAGCACCGCATCGCGCATCTCGACGTTCGGGTACGTGATGACGACGCTGAGGAGCGTGCCCCCATCTAGTGGGGTGAGGGTCATCTCGTTTGTCGTTCCCGGACCGTCCATCCCGATCATCTGCTCGGTGGTGACGGCCCGGTGTGGCGGGTCGGATTCGAGCAGATCGCCGGTGAAGCCGAAACGTCCCGGCGATCCGTCCTCGGGTTCCCATTCGTACCGGAAGGTCTCGCCGACCTCGGTGGCGGCCTGGCACACCGGCATCGTCCAGCCGTCGGGTCCCAGCATCCACCGCTGCAGCAGTTCGGGCTTGTGATGTGCCCGCCACACCTCGTCCACCGAACCGCGGACGATCCGCGAGACCCGGATCTGAAGATCGGAGAGAATCTGAACTTCGGTGCCACGCCCGGCGGCGAACGACTCGAGGTCGGCCAGCACATCGTCTATCTGGCCCATTGCCGACTTCATGCCTTCTTCCATGCCCATCTCGATCAGCCTCTCGAGTTCGTCGACCGAACCAAAATGCGTCGTGGTGACAAGACGCGACCCCGCGTCGGTGTCCTCGAACGAGAACGTCATCCGCATCGACGGCATCTCGGTGTTCTCGTGCCCGTCGGGCTCGGCGAACCCATCACGCACCTCGAAGAACCTGCCTTCGTCGACGGCAAGGAACTCCCAGAACCCGGCCGATCGCTCACCGTCGGGTCCGGTCATGTAGTACTCGGATCGTCCGCCAGGAAACACGTCGTGACGGGTGAACGTTGCAGGCCACTCGACCGGACCCCAGAATCGCTCGATCTGGCGGGGGTCGGTGTATGCCTCCCACAGGCGCTGACGAGTGGCGGCGAAGTCGGCGACGATGGTCAGGGTGACGGCGTCGAGATCCTTCTCGACCGAAGTGATCGGCATGGGTGTTGTCCTTGTGTCGGGGTTCGGGTTTCGTTGAGTGGACGGCGGTGTGGCGACGGCGTCACTCGTCCTCGGCGAGCAGGGCGTCGAGCCGATCAATCCGCGACCGCCAGATCTGCTCGTACCGGTCCAGCAACGCCTGAGCACGGCGGATGGTGTCGGGGTTGGCGCGAACGATCCTTTGGCGGCCAACCGAACGTTTCGTGACGAGATCCGCTTCTTCCAGCACAGCGACGTGCTTCTGCACGGCGGCGAAGGACATGTCGTACGCGGCCGCGAGCTCAGAGACCGACGCCTCACCAGCCAGCGTTCGTCGCACGATGTCGCGTCGGGTCGCATCGGCCAGCGCTCGGAAGATCCGGTCGACCCGGTCATCGCTCAGTTCATCGGCTCCACATACAACCATATGGTTGTACATTACGCACAGACCGCTGTTTGTCAACGGCAAGGGTTGAACAACAGCGCGCCAGCGCCTGTAGCTCAGCGACCCTCGGGGCGATACATCTTGATGGGGCGGGCAGCCGTCATGTTCGAGTGCTGCTTGTTCCAGGGCTTGCCGGCGAACGCTCCCCCGTCGACCACCTGGGCGTGACCGGTGATGTAGCTCGACTCGTCGCTGGCGAGGAAGACCGCTGTGTTGGCGATGTCGACCGGATCACCGATGCGACCCAACACCTGGGTCTTGCCGAATCTCGCCTTCATCTGGGCGAGCTGCTCGTCTGTCGCCTTGGCGAA
>JAGQSP010000545.1:1901-2858 GCA_020439485.1 Acidimicrobiales bacterium
TCGCCCAGTTCCAGTGCCATGGACTTGGTCATGTGGATCACCGCCGCCTTGGCCACGCTGTACAGGTGGGGCGACCAACCCGCTTGCAGCCCGGCGACCGACGCAGTGTTGATGATCGAACCAGATCCCTGTTCGCGCATGATCGGCGTTGCGTGCTTGATCCCGAGGAACACCCCCTTCACCAGCACATCGAACGTGATGTCGAAATCGTCGACGGTGAGCGTCTCGACCGGGCCGATCGCCCCGCCGAATCCGGCGTTGTTGAACATGATGTCGAGGCGTCCCCACTTCGCCAGAGCGGCTCCGACCATGGCCTCGACATCGTCTTCCCGGGACACGTCGGCCTGGAAGAACTCGGCGGCATCGCCCAACTCTTCGGCCAGCGGAACGGCCTTCTTGTCGGTCATGTCGGCGATCAGGACCTTCGCGCCTTCCTCGACGAAGCGCCGTGCGCTGGCCGCCCCGATACCGCTGCCGGCCCCGGTGATGATGGCGACCTGGCCTTCGAGGCGACCCGCCCTCGCGTTCTGTGAAGTCACGGCATGCTCGCTTTCGATTCGTCGCTGCTGGTGGTGGTGGGGGTGGTGGTGAAGCGCAGTTGACAGCCGGGCAACGAGCCGTCGTCTCTCCAGTCCTGGAGGATCTGGAAAAAGCGAACCGGCCCCGCTCCGTAGTTGGCAGCGAAGAAGCCGTTGCCGTTGCCCGCCCTACCTTCGTTGTTGTAGTAGCCGGGTGTGCACTCGGCTCGGAACCGTTCGCCCATCCGAGCCTTGTCGATCATCTCGTCGACCCACTCCTGCTCGGCCTCGGGGGTGACCTCGACGACCGTCGCGCCGCGGTCGCGTGTGGTGGCCAGGATGTGACTGATGTGGACGGCCTGTTCATTGAGCGTCTGAGGAACGTTGACCGTCACCGCCCCCTGGGTGAATCCCATGTGGAACGAGTTGGGGAAGCCGG
>JAGQSP010000546.1 GCA_020439485.1 Acidimicrobiales bacterium
TGATAGGCGGGGCCGGGCCTTTGGGCGAAGTACCCGGCCGCCAGCACGGCCAGGTCTTCGTGGCCACCCGGGTTGAATCGCATGTCGATTACCAGTGAGTCGAAGCGCGAGTCCAGATCGGCGACGGCGAGGTCGAGGGCCGAGCGCAACGAGGTCACGTCTGCCCAGGCGTCTTCACCACCTTGACCCAGATCGACGAAGCTGGACATCAGCAGATACCCGGTGTGCGCATCGAGCCCACCCCAAACGACGGTGCCCGTCTCGTCGATCTGGGGCTCGGTGAGCCGGCCCAGAGTCGACGCAACCTCTCCATCGATCAAGGCGACCAGGTCTTGTGAATCCGATGCCGCTGCCAGACCGAATCGGCCCAGGTCCGGTTCGATGTCCTGCCCGTCGAGGGTGGTGTGGCCATCGCCCAGCGTCTGAAGGAACGACGCCAGGGTCGGCTCCAGGTCGTGGCCGGCTGAGACGGCCGCTTGTATCGCTTCGAAACGCTCTGGCCAGTCGATGCCGCGCTGGTCGAAGAAGGGGTAGTGGCGGGTGAATGCTTCGTCGAGGGCGGTCAGTGTGTCGGCGACGTTGGCCTCGCACCGTGGGGGCCCCACCAGCGGCAGCAGCCGATAGTCGGTGGTGGGGCCCACCAGATCGACCACCACAACACCGTCCTCGGTCTCGGTGTGGTCGACGACCAAGGTGTTGTCGAAGCTCTCGCCCACAGTGCATGTCGACGGTGTCACGAAGTGCGGCGTTATCTCGTCGCCTTCTACATGCAGCACCGTGCCGTATCCCGACATCTCGAACCAGCCGTCGGGCAGCACCAGCGGCTGTGCCTCGACCGACTCGTCGGCCGAACCGCACCCGACGAGGAACAGGCCGCAGGTCAGCGTCACGGCCCGCAACACCGCTCGCGTCGAATTGGAACCATTCGTGGTCATCTCGCACTCCTAGTGAGCGATGGCGTCGAGTACATCGAGGTGTCCGGCGCGCCTGGCGGGAAGCACAGCGGCGAGCACACCCGAGAACGCGGCGACCAGCATCAAAGACAGCAGCGGTTGCAACGGCACCGACACCGAACCGGCGATGGTTTGGGGAAGTGCGGTCACCACTGCCCAGCCGAACAACAGCCCGACGGCGATGCCCAGGACCGCTCCGAAGGTGGCAACCATGGCCGCTTCGAGACGCACCATGCGCCGAAGCTGCCTGCGGGTCATACCGACCGCACGCACCAGACCCAACTCGCGCGTCCGCTCGAACACAGACAGGGCCAACGTGTTCGCAATGCCGATCAAGGCGATGACCACGGCCAGAGCCACCATCACGTTGACAATGGCCAGCAGGGTGTCGATCGAACCCTGGACACGCTCGACGTAGGCATCGGCGGTCTCGACGTGGACGTCGGGAAGTTGCTCGGCGACCGCGTCTGCCAGGGTGTCGGCCATCGAGGCGCTCACCCCGTCGGCCAGGTTGAATGCAACCCACTCGTAGCTGGGCGACAGGCCGATGGCTTCGGCGCTGGCGACGTCGTATAGATAGTCGGTGACCACCCCGCCCGACTCTCCGAAGGTTCCTGTGACGGTGGCCTCGACCGTCGTGCCGTCGGCGAGTCTGGTGGTGATGATGTCGCCTTCGACGATCGCCAGGCGCTGAGCCTGCTCGGCTCGAACCACCACAGGAACCGCAGTGGGGTTCGCCAAGGCGCCGGGCGAGAAGTCGAGATCCAGCAGCGCGTCGATGGTTTCGAAGTCGGTCACGGTTATGTCGACCACCTCACCGTTCAGTTCGGCTTCGGTGTATGCGAAACCGGCGACCTGGTCGACCATGCCTGTCTGAGCCAGCTCGCTGGTCAGCTCTGCCGGAAGGTCCACCTCGTCGAGATCGTCGGTGATGAAGTAGTCGGCCCTTGCGACCTCCTCGATCGTTCCGCCGATGTGTTGCTTGATCGAATCACCGACGACGATGGCGGTCGACACCAACGCCAGACCGATCATCAGCGCCGCTGCCGTGGTAGCGGTGCGCCGGGGGTTCCGGGCGGCGTTGCGTTGGGCCATGGTGCCCGCCACTCCGGACACCCTGCGCAGTGGCCAGCCGATGATGGTGGTTACCGCTTCGACCATCAGCGGGCTCAGCGTCGCGACGCCCAGGAACACGCCCATGGCACCAAGCGCCATGGCGGCAACGGTCACCGCGGTCGACCCGGCACCGCTGAGGCCCAGAGCTCCGATGACAGCGCCGAA
>JAGQSP010000050.1 GCA_020439485.1 Acidimicrobiales bacterium
ACGAACCCCATCGGTCACCTCCGCACGGGTGCTCGTAGCGATCGGGGCCGAGGGAACGGCGAGGCAGCGACCGTGACGACGACGCGCACGCCCAGGCTACGCGTCACCGTCGACCCTGCGAGTCGGAGAGATCGACGACGGCGATCCGGGATCCGGCGACCCAGGCGTTGACGTCGTCCACGTCGAAGCGCACAAGATGGCCCCACTTCACGTACGGAATGCGGCGCTCGTACACGAGTCGACGGACGTGACGGACCGATACGCCGAGGTGCTCGGCGACGGCCTCGATCGACACCAGCCGCGGGAGCTGGCCGGCGCGTGCGGGCTGGGGCATCGAAGGCAGGGGAGTGGTGTGGGCGGGCATGCCGGCAACCTCGCGTCGGGACGTCCCGGATCACCGCCCGACCGTGTTCAGACGTGCCCGGGACGTCCAGCATCAGCGCCAGAGGTTCCATCACGGCGACCCGAGTCGCCCACGGAAGAACGACGTGACCAGATCCGAGTAGGCGTCCCAGGAGATCAACATGAGGACGAGAAGCGAGACGGCCAGGGCGGATCGGGCGGCTCGTGCGATGTGCGATGGAACGAGGTCGAGGTAGTCCGCTGCGTGGAGCAACACGAAGGCGACGGCTACGACGACGGGCACGACGACGACCACGGCTCCATCGTGACGAAGGGGTGCCACGGTGTTCGCTGGACCTGCCGGCCGAGGCGCTGGGAGGCAGTGCGGGCACTTTGGTGCAGATGTGCAGAAGTCGAAGAACACACGTGACGAGCCGCCGGTTCCGAAGGCATGAACCCTGCATGGGGATCAAGGTTGCTGTGCAGCTCGGGCGAGTGAGGAAGGCTGCTGGCCTACGGGGACGCGGGGAGGATCAGGCTCGGCGGCTCGCGTCGATCGAGATGGCCGCGCGCCCAGCGAACCATCTCGACGAAGTCGTCCTTGATCGGCTCGCGGACCTTCTCGGCGTTCACCTCGAGGATCCGCAGTACGTCATCGGCCAGCCGGTACATGCGATCCCTCGACTTGTAGGTCATGGCGTATGGCCATGCGACGCCCGGATCGCGCTTCGTCGAAAGGTGCGATGTCTGGCTGCTCATGAACGCGTGCCAACCCGACCAGTCCACGGTTTCGAGGCCCGCCGTCTCGCCAGCGGCGAGGAAGTCAACGAGACGGAAGTACCCGGACTTCGGCTGGAAGCATGTGAACTCGATCAGTGTCCGGCCGTGCATCAGGGCGCTGTCCTGGAGCACCACCGTCAGCGCTCCGCTGTCGTACCGGTTCGTGAACTCGATGGCGGCGGTGAGCAGCCAGTGAAGGTCGGTTCGCACGTGCCCGTTCTCCGCGATCAGGGCTCGCAGCATCAGATCGTCGGGCGTCGTCGACATCGCATTCGATGGTACGGGCAGTCCGGCAGGGCCTTGCATCGTTCCTGCTAGAAACAATGGCATGGCAGAGGGCATCGAGAATCCCATTCTCAACGGGCCGTACGATGCTCCTTCGCGCCACTTCGAGCTCGGGCCGAACGGTCCGACGGGCACGATTCTCGACGGCCGGCGTCCGAGCGAGTCGTTCATCCCGGTTCCTGCGCCGCGGAAGGGGAAGAACAAGGGGCAGCAGGCGTTGGATCTCGACGTCTCGGGTGAGCGGCGGGAGAAGAACGATCTGATCAACGAGATCCGGTATCACGTCGGCCTGTGGCGTCAGCGCGGCTACCCCGGCGTGACGCCGATCTCGCGCAAGCTGCTGCAGCACTGGGCTGACCCGAACCGCGAGAACCGAGTGATGTTCTGCCAGCGGGAGGCGGCCGAGACGGCGATCTTCCTCGCCGAGGTGTCGGGTCGGCAGGGCACTCCCGACTTCCGGCAGCGGCTCGACGCCGAGAACGCGTTGCACAACAACCGCCTGCCACGGGTCGGGCTGAAGATGGCGACCGGCACGGGCAAGACGGTCGTGATGGCGATGCTCATTGCGTGGCAGACCATCAACAAGGTCTACTCGCCCCGCGACGCCCGCTTCTCGAAGCGGTTCCTCGTGGTCACGCCGGGCATCACGATCCGCGATCGGCTCCGGGTGATCCAGCCGAATGACCCGGACAACTACTACCGCCAGCGCGACCTCGTGCCCGGCGACCTGTGGGCGGCGCTCGGCCAGGCCGAGATCATCATCGCCAATTACCACGCCTTCCTGCCGCGCACCGCCAAGGAGATGCAGGGCGTCGCTGCGAACACCCGCAAGATCCTGACCTATGGCAAGAAGGTCGATCCGTTCGTCGAGACCGGCGATCAGATCGTCGCCCGGGTGCTGCGCTCGTTCGGTGGGAAGGGGAAGCTGAACGAGATCGTCGTGCTCAACGACGAGGCGCACCACTGCTACCAGAACAGGTCGATCGACGACGAGGAGCTCGACAAGGACGAGCGGGAGCGCAACGAGGACGCTCGCCGATGGTTCATCGGTCTGCAGCAGGTGGCCAAGAAGGTCGGCATCAAGAACGTCTACGACCTGTCGGCGACGCCGTACTACTTGCAGGGCTCCGGCTACAACGAGGGCTACATCTTCCCGTGGGTGGTCAGTGACTTCTCGCTGATGGACGCCATCGAGAGCGGGATCGTGAAGGTCCCCCGTGTCCCGGTCGACGACGACGCCGCCAGCCACCTCGTCACGTACCTGCGGCTGTGGGATCACGTGGGCACGCGGCTGCCCAAGCGTGCCGGCAAGAAGGCCGGAACCGACGGTGACTGGGTGCCGCCAGACACGCTTGAAGGGGCGATGCGCTCGCTCTACCGGTCGTATGCGGCGTCCTTCGAGCGGTGGGAGCGCACACTCAAGCCGCTGGGCGAGCCGCCGCCGGTGATCATCGTGGTGTGCCCGAACACGATCGTGTCGAAGCTCGTCTACGACTGGATCGCCGGCGCCGACATCGAGGCCGAAGACGGAACCATTCGTGTCCGCAAGGGTGAGCTGGAGCTGCTCTCGAACGTGGCCGATGGCGCCTGGCTGACACGGCCCCGCACCGTTCTGATCGACTCGGCTCAGCTCGAGAGCGGCGAGTCGATGAAGGACGACTTCAAGAAGGCCGCTGCGCACGAGATCGAAGCGTTCAAGTCGGAGATCCGCCGCCGAGACCCGGGGGCCGACGTCGACAACCTGACCGACGAAGACCTGATGCGCGAGGTGATGAACACCGTCGGCAAGAAGGGAAAGCTCGGCGAAGGAGTGCGCTGCGTCGTCAGCGTCAGCATGCTGACGGAGGGCTGGGACGCGAACACGGTCACCCACATCCTCGGCGTGCGCGCGTTCGGCAGCCAGCTCCTCTGCGAGCAGGTGGTCGGCCGTGGGCTGCGTCGCCGTGACTACTCGATCAACGACGACGGCAAGTTCGAACCCGAGTACGCCGAGGTGTACGGCGTGCCGTTCGCCTTCATCCCGACTGACCGCGTGTTGAAGCCGATCACACCGAAGTCGCCGGCCGTAGAAGTGCGTGCCCTGCCCGAGCGTGCGCATCTGCGGATCACGTTCCCGAAACTCACCGGGTACCGCGTCGAGTTGTCGCCGACGCCGCTCGCCGCAGACTTCACCGACGAGTCGAAACTGCACGTCGACAAGACCAGCTACGCCGCCCGCGTCGACGTTGAAGGCATCGTCGGTGAGGGCGCCGAGCATCGTCTCGCCGACACCGGTTCGGTTCGCCCGCAACAGGTCGCGTACGAACTGGCCAAGCAGGTGCTCGCCAACCGGCACCTCGGCCTCGGCGGCGTGCCGATCCATACTCGCTTCCCGCAACTGGTGAAGATCGCCAAGGACTGGCTGGCGGAGTGTGTGACCTACGAACCGGGCTGTGACGCGTCGATGCTCGTCACGATCGCCGAATGGCGTGCCAAGGCCGCTGAGCGGTTGGAGAACTCGATCGTCCGGCTCGAGAACGCGCACCGCGAGACGCTGCGTCCGGTCCTCGATCGGTTCGACTCTGTCGGCACCACCGACCATGTGTCGTTTATGACTCGCAAGGTGGTGATCGACACCGTGAAGTCACCGATCAACCGGGTCACCCTCGATGGGATCAAGGGCAACTCGTGGGAGGAGACGGTCGCTCACCGCCTAGAGAAGCATCCGGAGGTCGTGTCGTACGTGAAGAACGACGGTCTCGACTTCATGATCCCCTATCTCCACGCTGGTGTGCAGTACGACTACAAGCCGGACTTTCTCCTACGCCTCGGACCCCGCGATGCCGACGACGAGACCGAGCGCTACCTGATCATCGAGGTGTCAGGAACGCGCAAGGATCAGGACAAGCGCGAGGCCAAGGCCGAGGCCGCCGAGCATCGCTGGTGCGCGGCAGTCAACAACCACGGTGGCTTCGGTCGCTGGGGCTACGTAGAGATCTCGAACATGAAGCACGCCGAATCGGCGATCAACGAGGCGATCAACCGCCTCCACATGAACGTGCTCGAAGCAGCACTGGCGGACTGAGGAACACATGGCGGCGAGGAAGCAAACATCGACGAAGAAGACCCACACTCCGGTCGAGGCGACCGTCCATCAGGACAAGCGGGCCAACATCCCCACCGCCGACGCACAGGACTTCCTGCCGCCCGAGGCCGAGCAGCCCAAGACACTGCTGTACCCCAGGGACCCGTCGCTCGACCCACAGCTCGTCTGGAAGGGCAAGGACGAACAGGACGCCCACGACCTCGAGGTCGTCGCACCTCCGATCTTCATCCAGGAGAAGATCGACCCCAGGGTGCTCATCGAGAACCTGCGCCAGACGTCGAAAGCCGGCGAGGCCGAGCCGGAACTAACCCTGTTCGACAGCTTCGACGGGCTCGACGGATTCGACATCGTCGACTTCTACCAGCACGAGGCGAACTGGTCGAACCGTATGATCCTCGGCGACAGCCTCCAAGTCATGGCGTCACTCGCCGAACGAGAGGGCCTTCGTGGCAAGGTCCAGATGATCTACATCGACCCTCCATACGGCATCAAGTTCGGCTCGAACTGGCAAGTCTCCACCCGAAAGCGAACGGTGCATGACGGCAAGTTGGAGGATGCCAGCTTTGAGGTCGAGCAGATCAAGGCCTTTCGCGATACATGGGAACTCGGCATCCACTCATACCTCTCCTATCTTCGCGACCGGCTTGTGGCTGCACGCGAGCTACTGACCGATAGCGGCAGCTGCTTCGTTCAGATCGGCGACGAGAACGTCCACCTTGTCCGCAGCCTCATGGACGAGGTCTTCGGAAGCGAGAACTTCGTTAGCCAGATCGTTCTGCAGACGACGCAGGGTGCGGGAAGTCAGGTGGGTACAACGGTGATCGCTGCAGTCCACAGTTATGTCCTTTGGTACGCCTACGACCGGTCTTCACTCAAGTACCGACAGCTCTACGATGACAAATCGCTGGATACCGGCTCAGGCGCTTATGACATGGTCCAGCTGATTGACGGCTCAGTCCGGCGCCTAGAGTCGGCGGAGCGCACCGACCCCGCACTGATTCCTCGAGGAGGTCGCGTCTACACCGCTGACAACATGACCAGCCAGAGTCAGCGATCGGACGGGCAGTTCCCGGTGACTGTTGGCGACACAACCGTGACGTTGAGGACCGGCTACTGGAAGACCAATCGCGAGGGCATGCAGCGACTTGCCCTCGCGGATCGGCTGATCGCTCGATCGAACAGCATCCGGTATCGACGCTTCTTGGATGACTTCCCCGTGTCGCCGATCCACAACGTCTGGACGGACGTGGCCGGGCAGTACCAGTTCGGAGGAGAGAAGGTCTACGTTGTCCAGACCGCACTGAAGATCGTGCAGCGATGTGTCCTGATGGCGACGGATCCAGGAGACCTCGTCCTTGACCCAACATGTGGGTCGGGGACGACGTCGTTTGTTGCTGAACAGTGGGGGCGTAGATGGATCACCGTCGATACCTCCCGGGTAGCCCTCGCCCTCGCTCGCCAACGCCTCATGGGGGCCCGCTATCCTTTCTACGTCCTCTCCGACTCAGCGGAGGGGCAACGACTTGAGGCAACCCTCATTTCCTCGGCCCCGGCGCTCGGAAGTCCCTCACATGATGTTCGACGCGGGTTCGTGTATGGACGGGCCCAGCACATCACGCTTCGGTCAATTGCGAACAACCCTGACATCAAGGAGGGGATGGGTCGCCAAGAAATCGAGGCGGCGATTCGACGACATGCGGACTACGAGTTGTTGTACGACAAGCCGCACGAGGACAAGTCGAAGGTTCGAGTGGCGGGGCCGTTCACGGTGGAGTCGTTGTCGCCGCACCGGTCGTTGGCGTTCGCCGGGGAGGTGCCGGACGATCTGCCGAAGTCAAAGTTGGTCGCCGACCAAGATGTGGGATCGGCTTCGTTCGAGGGGATGATTCTGGAGAACCTTGGCCGGGCGGGCATCCAGAACGGTCGACGCAACGAGCGGTTGAACTTCGCGTCGGTCGACTCGTACGCCGGCGACTACGTGCAGGCGGTCGGCGAGACCAAGGTCGACGATGGAGCCGAGCTGCAACGGATCGGAATTGCAATTGGCCCGCAGTACGGCACCGTGGGTCCGCCGTTCATCAAGAACGCCGCCCGCGAGGCACTGAAGGCCGACCCTCGGTTGGACTTGTTGGCGGTGCTGGCGTTCTCGTTCGACCCGCAGGCGCTCGGCGCGGATCAGGAGTACGTGTCCAGCACGGAAGGTTTCGCCGACGTCGCCGCCGAACGCAACCTGGGTCGGCTGCCGGTCCTGCTCGTGCGGATGAACAATGACCTGGTGATGGGCGACGACCTGAAGAAGACCGCGTCAGGCAACCTGTTCACGGTGTTTGGTGAACCCGACATCGACATCCGTGTCGACGGCGACGAGGTGACGGTGGAGATCCTCGGAGTCGACGTGTACGACCCGTCGACCGGCGAGGTCCGCAGCCGAGACACCGACCACATCGCGCTCTGGATGATCGACACGAACTACAACGAGGAGTCGTTCTTCGTCCGACACTGCTACTTCACCGGCGGCAACGATCCCTACGAACGCCTGAAGCGGGCACTCAAGGCCGACATCGACGAAGACGCCTGGGCCACCCTGTACCAGACCGTCAGCCGGCCGTTCCCGAAACCAGAGACCGGCAAGATCGCCGTCAAGGTCATCAACGACTACGGCGACGAGGTGATGCAGGTCTTCCAGGTCGACTGATGATGTTGGGAGAGCACTATGGCAACTAGACCGCGGCCACTTCGGTTGGAAGTTCATGATCTTGGCCAGATTGCCGATGCCGCAATCGACTTCGGCGACCTGACGGTTTTGGTTGGACCGCAGGCCACCGGTAAGAGCATCCTGCTGCAGTGCTTGAAGCTCGGCCTCGATGGCCGCGCGGTACGTCGGACCATCAAGGAGAACGGTTACAAGGTCAACGACTGGAGGCAGTTCGTCGACTTCTTCTTCGGCGAGGGCATGAATGCTTTGTGGCACGAGAAGTCGAGAGTGCAGGTGGGTACGACAGCGGTCGACGAGTCGTTGCTCAAGGCACGGAATATCGATGCGGCCGAACACAGGCTCGTGTATGTGCCTGCGCAGCGCACCCTCGCTGTCCCGGGAGGCTTTCCACGGCACTTCCGAGACTTCGGCCCGGATACCCCCTTCGTGGTGCGACGGTACGGCGCACAGCTGAACGATGACCTCGTGAATCAGCGATTCCTGCAGTCCGGTCGCCTCTTCCCGAATACTGGCCGAATGCGCAGCGCTCTGCGCGACCAGGTAACGAAATCGGTGTTCCACGGGGCTGAACTCGTTCTAGACAGCATCGGGCCACGTCAGGAGCTACGGCTTCGATTGCCCGACGGCTCGGCTCTCCCGATGATGGCGTGGACCGCGGGCCAACGTGAGTTCGTGCCTCTGCTGCTCGGGCTCTACTCGCTCCTGCCGGCTGGAAGCGTCTCGAAAGACGCAGGCACGGATTGGATCGTCATCGAGGAGCCCGAGATGGGTCTGCACCCGCAGGCAATCCTGACGGTCATGACGCTCGTGGTGCATCTGGTGGCTCGGGGCTATCGGGTCGTGCTGTCGACCCATCACCCGCTCGTACTGGACGTCCTCTGGACAATCGCCCAGATCCGGGACTCGGCAGCGCCGAACAAGGCGAAGGCACTCTGCAAGGCCCTGATGGGACGCATTGACCCTGGCATCGAGTCAAACACGGCGCAGATCATGAAGAAGGACCTACGAGTGCACGCCCTGGACTACAACAAGCAAGGTCGAGTCACAAGTACCGACATCAGCTCCCTCGACCCCGCTGATGCGAACGAATCGATTCGCGGCTGGGGAGGCCTGACAGGGGTGAGTGCACGACTGCTGGAGTCCGTAGCCGAGGTCAGTGCATGACCTGCACCATTGGGTGGGGGCAGGGCAAGCAGGGCATCGCGTCAGCGCATCGACGGCTGATCACTGACACGCCAAGGCGGAGTGCATGCCTCGATGATGACTTCAAGGCATGTGATCCGAACGAGAGGCGGTGGGACTATGTGGTCGAGCGGACCTCGGGCGCCGGTGCAGCGATTGAGGTTCACTCGGCCAACCTGTCGGACGCCAAGGTGATGGTTGCGAAGAAGGCATGGGCCGTCCGAACGCTTGCCCAGCACGAGCCGGGACTCTTGGTGGATGCCTGGCACTGGATCGTTCCGCCACACGCCAGCTTCAGCTTCCCACCTACTAGCCCGGCGGCGCGACTTACGGTCAAGGAGGGGATCAAGCTGCCGAGGCGGAACATCGGACGCGGACAACTCTGAGCCGGCCGTCCGGCTGGGCACCTACGCGGAGCACGCGCAGACCGTTCGAACCTCGCACGAACGGCATGACTTCCCCGGCTTGGCGGTGAAGTCCCGGACCTTCAGCCGGGCCGCTGCTTGGACAACAGTCTGCTCGGAGGCGGCGAGTGCCGGGTCCGCGACGTCGACGTCGGTTCGCTTCACGTTCTTGAGGCCGTGGACGTAGGCGCCACGGATATCGAGGCCCTCTCGCCGGCCAGCGTTGGCGTAGATCTGCAGCTGGAGGTCGTGGTTGCCGTCGCCTTTGGTGGAGGTCTTGTAGTCGAGGATGGCGAGGCCCGTCGGTACGCCACCCTCGTTGTCGAGGATGACGTCGGCTCGCCCGCTGATCGTCACCCCGTCAAGACGCAGTTCGAACGGCCGCTCCGACTCCCACACGCGGAACAGGTCCTCCTCGAACTTGGTCACGTAGTCGCCGATCAGGCGACGGGCGGCTTCCCTCATCTCGCGGTGTGCGACCTTGTTGGCAGTCGGCAGGAAGAAGCGATCGTCGAGCATGCGATCGATCTGCTTGGCCGACGGCACGGCCCCGTTCTCCCGAGTGTGGTCCGCAACGGCGCGGAGCATGTGGTGAACCGCCTTTCCATAGCCGAGTTCGGGCGCCAGACGCGGTTGGAATCCGAGTAGCCCCCTGAGTCGGTACTCCATGCCGCACGAGAGGTACTGGGAGAGTTCGCTGAACGACAGGGTGACGTCGAGCTCCTCGTCGGCCCGTCGGGGCTCGATGGTGGGGAATCGGACTTCGTCCGGTAGGCATCGCCGGCCGGTCATCTCGTTGAAGTAGGGGCTTGGGGCCGTGCGGTTGGTGGTCACGCGCTCGTGGCGCGAAACGCTCAGGAAGTCCCGCGAGCGCGTGGTTGCGACGTAGAACAGTCGGCGTTCGTCCGCATCGGATCCTTCATAGCGGTCTGCGTCGAACAAGGTCCGGGGGAGCTGCCAGTCCTGGGTGCTCCCGGTCTTCGACGAGGGGAACCGCTTGGCGGTCATCGCCGGGACGAACACGACCGGCCACTCCAACCCTTTCGCGCGGTGCACCGTCGTGAGGTCGACGGCGTCAAGGTCGACGTCCAGTTCTCCGTCGAAGCCTTCGTAGGCCCCCTGTGCGTAGTTAATGATGTGGAGTGCCAGGTTCTTGTAGTGCCATGGGCCCCTGTCCTGGCCTCCGACCTGTTCGCCCGGCGCGGCGGCGTCGGGACGCGCTCGGCGCCGGACTGACTCGTAATCGGTGAGGAGCATCGTGAAGCGGGCCAATATCCCGAGTCGGTTGATCGTGAGGTCGTCGGTGGGGTCCCACTCCCGTACGTCGAGTACATCGCAGAGCTCGTAGAACTCACCGACGAGGTCCGATGGCTTCTTGTCCTGGTTTGCATGCTGACGCCATCCGCGCAGGAAGGTGCGGACGGCGCCGACCCTCGGGCCGTCGACACCGAACAGCGCCTGGTAACCATCGAGGAGGTCGTCCTCGGTGACGGGATGGCCGTTGCCGTAGCCGGAGCGCCATTCGATGTCGGCCAGCCAGCAGACCGTCTGGCCGAGCAGGACTGCCTCCGGTGCGTCGAACAGTCCGGTGCGACCCCCTGGCTGTACCGGAATGCCGAACGTCGAGAACGCCTCAATGAGGGCCGGGTAGGAGGCTCGGCCGCGGACGAGCACGGCGATGTCGCGGTACGCAACGCCGGCATCGTGAAGATCGAGGATCATGTTGGCGATCCATCCGGCTTCCTCGGCGGCGGTGTCTGCTGACCAGCACACCACGGTGTCGCCGCTGTCGCTCGGTGGTCGGTCGGGCAGCATCTTCTTCGCGAGGCGATTCGGAATCGACGTTGCGAACTTGTTCGCGGCGGCGATGATCTCGGGTCGACTCCGGCGGTTGGTCGAGATCGTGAACTCGGCGACGTCGGGATAGCGATCCCGGAATCGCACGATGTTGCCCACGTCCGACCCGCGCCACTGGTAGATGGCCTGGTCGTCGTCGCCCACCACGCACAGCTCCGCACCACCGCTCACGAGCAGCTCGATCAGTCGCTCCTGCGCCGGATTGACGTCCTGGTATTCGTCGACGATCAGGTGGCGGAGCGTTACGTGCACAGCCTCGGCCACCTGCAGGTCCTCGAGGGCGGTGACCGCTCGGACGATCTGCTGCCCGTAGGTCAACAGGCGATAGCGCTCGAGCATGTCAAGGTAGTCGCCGAGGATCTCGCCGAACCGTCCGGGCACGGTCGCCGGATCGATCAACTCGTTCTCCACGACGTCGACGCTGCGAGCGAACGTCTCGATGCCGGCAAACAACCTGTTCCGCGGGTCGAGTTCCCGGACGCCCAGCCGATTGGCCTCACGCGAGAGCAGAGCCGTGAACTGGTTCTCGTCGAGGACGTCGTACGTCTCGTAGCGCGGCACATAGTGCTGGAGCAGCTGGAAGCAGAACGAGTGGATCGTCCCGACGAACAGGCCGACGAGGAGATCCAGCGAGGCACGCCCGAGACGCTCCTCGACCCGTTGGGCGATTCGCTGCTTCAGCTCTTCCGCGGCCCGCTCGGTGAAGGTGAACGCAACGATGCCTCGGGGTTCCACACCATCAGCCAGGAGATCGGCGACGCGCTGTGAGACGACCTCGGTCTTGCCGGAGCCAGCGGCAGCGATGATCTGCATGTGCGTGCCGCGGTGCTTCACCGCCTTCAATGCGTCGCCCTTCAGTTGCGGCACAGCCATGCATCCACCCCCGCCAAGTTTCGCGCCACCTGATGCATCGGCACGGCAAGGAAGATCATCAAGCCGCCGGTCGACGAGCACGCAGCGTGGCCGAGGGGCAAACGTTGCGAAACCATGAACGCCGTGCGCCGCGTCCTCCTCGCGTCCTGCTGCCAGGCGCGAACGAGGCGCATCCGCCCTGAGTTGGGCATATGCGCCTCGAACTGCGTGGA
>JAGQSP010000547.1:0-892 GCA_020439485.1 Acidimicrobiales bacterium
TACACGACCACCGCAAACCCGGTCAGGTTGTCTCGCTCGCCGTTGGTCGAGATGACCCCGTCACCTCGCTTGGGCGAACACACCGCCGAGGTTCTGGCCGAGCTGGGATTGGCCGACTAGCTGTCGGCTCAGTGCCCGGCCTCGGCGTGCGAGTCGTCGGCGTGGTCGCCTGCGGGAGCATCGTCGCCATGACCGGTATCGGAGTGAGTCTCGGTGTGACCGTCGCCGTGGTCGGCCGCTGATGCACCGCCCTGGTTGAACCCGATCACCGATGCCACTGCGATCATGAAGACCGCCACGGCCACCCAAATGCCGGCCTTGGGGGCTTGGTTCTCGTCCTTGTTCTTGCGGATCATGGGGGATCTCCTCTGTTGTGCCGCTTGTTCCGAACACAGTTCTCGGCATCGGAGAACCTCGACTGGAGTCATTTTCGGCGCCGATCAGCCCGATCCTTCGAAGCCGATCTGTCGCCACCCCTCGTAGACGACGATCGCCACCGCGTTTGCGAGGTTGAGACTTCGGTTGGCCGGCATCATCGGTATCCGTACCCTCCGGCTGGCGTCGAACCCGGCCAGGACATCCGCGTCGAGCCCTGTCGTCTCGTTGCCGAACACCAGAACGTCGTCGGGCCGGTATGCAATGTCGGTGTAGGTCGTGGCACCCGAAGCGGTGAACGCCAACCACCTGCCGTCAGCGACACCGCGTACCGATGCGAGATCCGGGTGCACCGAGACCGAGGCCAGCTCGTGATAGTCGAGCCCCGCCCTCCTGAGCCGATACGCGTCCATCGCGAACCCAAGCGGCTCTACCAGATGCAGATCGGATCCGGTGTTGGCGCACAAGCGGATGATGTTGCCGGTGTTGGGCGCTATCGAGGGCGCCACCAAGACGA
>JAGQSP010000547.1:941-1663 GCA_020439485.1 Acidimicrobiales bacterium
GAGTAGTGAGGCGATGGGCAGCGAGAATGCCGCGAATCGGCGTTTTATTGGGCACGATCTGTCTGCTGTTGATAACTCCATTGCTGCTGGTCAACGCCAGCCGGTGGCAGACGGCAACCGATCGAGTGCGTGCTGCCGAACAGGTCGAGTCGAGTGTCGATCGCCTCGATTTGCTGCTGCGGCTGTCTCCTGCCGTCAGCATCGAACAGGTCTCGACCGCCGGCTTCATCGCAGCCGACGAGGCACTCGGACCCCTGCCTCCCGGTGTGCTGACCCTTGCGGGGCTCGACTTCGCCGCGGTCTACGACCTCAACAAGGCCGACGTCGACAGGCTGCTCGAGCAGCTCGATGGTCCGCTCGCGTCGATCGTCTCTACCCAGCTCGACGAAGCCCGCCGGCGGTTCGACTCTGACGATCTGGACGTGACCGAGGCCGCGGCCTTGTACGCGTCGATCGACAAGGACATCTCCTTTGCCATCGAGACCGAGATGCGGCGCCTGGCATCGGCGGCAGGAGCCGGGCGCGACTCTCGTGTCGTCTACGCCGCAGAGGTGGCCGAGCTGGCAGCCAAGGTTCAGCTCGTGTCGATCGAGAGCTCGATGGCTTGGGCCTATGTCGAGGCCCAGGGCATCACGACACCGTCGATCGACAGGGTTCTCGGTTTCCAGAGCACTCTGGCCGAGTACCAACTGCTGGCCACGCAGCTCGATGCGGTCCTTGTG
>JAGQSP010000548.1 GCA_020439485.1 Acidimicrobiales bacterium
GCGCGGTACTGCTCGCGCAGCCACTGAAGGCACTTGGCCTGGTAAGCGAACGGTGCCTGGCGATAGGTGTGCCCTGCTATGTCGCACGCAACCTCGTCGGCGCCCGCCATCAAGGCTTGGGCGTTGGCGATCATGAACGGTGCATACGTCTTGCCGATCTCGCGCAGCAGGTCGGTGGTGGCCTTAGGTAGGGCATCGAGTGTTCGCCACCCTTTGTCGCCCTCGACCGGCAGCCACGAAAGGTCGTCCATCATGTCGACCCAGCAGATGACCTTCGGGGCCCTGGTGGTGGTGAGCGCCATCGGCGTTGGATCGAACTTGGCCAGCTGGGTGAGCTGGCCGAAGATCCCGAAGTCGCCACGGCCCGGTCGGTCGCCGAGGAAGAACGTGTCTTTGGCGAAGAGGGCGTTGAAGATATCGAGCAGGCGTTCGTACGAGCTTTCGATGATGGGCTGGTTCAGCTCGGTCGAGCCGACAAGTTCGCGTCGACCGATCTGACGGTTGGTGATGTAGTCGTACATCTTCTGGGCGCCGTCGCTGTCGAGCTGCATGTTGCGCATGACCGGCAGGAGGTGTCCGGCCTTGTCGATATCGGTCTGGTAGGTCCAGCGATAGTGGTACATGGCCTTGGTGACCCACTCGTCGCCGTAGTCCTCGATCAGCCAGTCGATGAACGCCAGTGCGGGGTCTGTGGGCACCACGCTGCGACCGGTGTACTCGCCCTCCAGACGCATGATCTGTGGCGACGAGTCGATGGTGGCCTCGCCGTGAGTGCCATCTGCGTTCGGATAGACGATGACCGGGATAAGCATCACCGGCGGGTCGGGAAGGTCGTCCCACTTCGAGTTGCGGGGAACCCACCGAAACGGGATGTGCCTGTAGCGAAGCACCGCTCGCATCTTCATCGAATATGGCGAGCCGTACTGGCCTGACAAAACCAACGGGTGATCTGACACCGGGCCTCCTCGTCGCGGATGATCTGACCGAACCCTACGCGCCGGCAAGCCGAGGTCTTCAGTCGAAGGCGCTCGCCGGGTGGTCGCCGATCGGTTGGTGCTAGCGTCCGCGGCCGACCGAAGACGCGACAGGGGGTCGTCATGTCGTCTCAGCTCTGGAACATGACCGCTATCGAGTTGGCTCGTGCCATCGCCTCGAGGGAGGTCAGCTCGCGCGAGGTCATCGACGCCCACCTCGCCCGCATCGAGGAGGTCAACCCCAAGCTCAATGCGGTCGTGCGCGTGCTGGGGGACGATGCGCGAAACGCAGCAGACCGCGCAGACCAGGCGGTGCGCAACGGAGACGTATTGGGACCACTGCACGGTGTCCCCATCACCATCAAGGAGAACATCGACCTGGCCGGAACCCCGACGACCAGCGCAGTTGCAGCGATGGCCGAAGCCGTGGCTCCGATGGACGCACCGGTGGTCGAGCGGATGAAGGCTGCCGGCGCCATCCCGATGGCCAGGACGAACCTGCCGGACATGGGTCTGCGGGTCACCACCGAGTCGTCGCTGTACGGAATCACCCGCAACCCGCATCATCCCGATCGCACGGTTGGGGGGTCCAGCGGAGGCGAGGCGTCGGCGATTGCGTCGGGGATGAGCCCCCTGGGTCTGGGCAACGATGTGGGCGGCTCGTTGCGCAATCCCGCTCACGCTTGTGGCATCTCGTCGATCCGCCCTACCGGCGGCGTTGTCCCGATGGCCAACGCCATTCCGCCTGAGGATCACCCGATCTCGTACCAGCTGATGCTGACGGAAGGTGTCATGGCCCGCGCTGTCGCCGATGTGGCGCTGGGCTTCGGAGTGGTTCGCGGGGCCCACCCGCGAGACCCCGTTTCGTTCGACGCGGTCTTGCCCGACCTGGGTGACTCCGAGCGTGTCACCATCGCAGTGATGGCCGAACCGCCCGGGACGCCCACCCACCCCGAGGTCGCCGCAGGTGTTCGCAGGGTTGCCGACGTGCTGGCCGCACAGGGCCACGATGTGGTCGAGGCAACGCCGCCCGACTTCGAACTCGTGTGCGAACTGTGGTTGGCCGTCTTGAACTCGGACATCGAGGTGATGCTGCCCTTGCTCGAAGCGGTGATGGGCGATGATGCCGTTCGCTTCCTGACCCTGGCCAGGTCGCAGACACCACACCCCACGGTCGAGTCGATCGCGATGACCCACATAGAGCGCAACCGGGTCATGCGGGCTTGGAGCATGTGGCACCAAAGCCACGAGTTCTTGCTGGCCCCCGTGTGGACCCAACCTCCGTTCGAGCACTCGGCCGACATTGCCGACGAGGCGTCGGCCCTGGCAACCCTCGACATGTTGCGGCCCGTGATGCCGTCGAACCTGATGGGCACACCTGCTGTTGTGATTCCAGGTGGCGTCGCCGACGGCTCGCCGACCGGAGTTCAGATCATCGGGTGGCGCAACAGCGATGTCCGCTGCCTGGCGCTGGGCGCTCAAGCCCAGAGCGTCCTGGGCGTGCCGGCGGCCATCGACCCCAAGTGGTGACGTAGCAGGTCAGCCAAGCGGGCCGAGGTAGTAGCGATACTGGTGTGAGCGGCGCAGCCCGACACCGGTACACAAGGCCAGCGACGCATCGTTGTCGACCATGACCGCCGCGAACAGTCCTCGAGCACCCAACTCCGCGGACTGGGCCACCAATTCGTTCAGCACCGCCCTGCCGGCACCTTGACGCCTGGCCGTGGTGGAGGTGGCCAAGCACTGGACGCAACCCCAACCGCCGACCACCACGACCTGACCCACCGCCACCGGCTGCCCCGATCTGGTGACCGTGACGAACCGGGCCGGGGCGTCGGGTTTCAACAGCTGGTTTCGGTAGACCTCGATCGCAGTGGGCTGGTGGCGTCCCGACTCGACCGCCCAATAGCAGTCGAACCAGCTATCGCTCGCCGCCTGGGCGACCTCTGCCACCCAGTTCGACGATGGCTGGGGCGAGGCCAGGTCGATCTCGTCGGCATCGGCGGCCAGTATCCAGGTCGGCGACTGCGCGACGTAGCCCGCTGATTCGAGACCAACAACCACCTCGGGCGGGCACGATGCATCGCTGACCATGAAGGTTGAGGAGGCTCCGCGCCGTCGGTAGAAGTCTTCGGCCGCTGCGATGGCCTCGTCGATGTCTGGCACTTCGTCCGAGATCAGCACCGAGTTGGCGCGGCGCGTCACCCCGGCGGTGTGGCGAAAGGCCCATCCGCCGTGAGCCTCGACGGTGGCCGCAGGCCACGAGGCTGCCATCAACTGGTCCAGCAGGGCGCCCCGCGTGTTCAAGCCGACGGCCTCGTCGGCCACGCGATGTCGACCACCACGCCTCGGTGATCACTGGCAGCGATGCCGGTGCGCGGCTCGTGGAAGCCAAGCCGTGCCGACAGCACCCGCCCGGCGTTCCCCTCGCGCAGGAACGGATCGCCGACGAACACGTAGTCGATGCGCTTGCGGTGAACGTTGAGCCCCGCCGCTATGTAGTTGTCTCGCCAGTCCTGGGTGAGGCCGGGGCCCTCGCCCGCAACACGCCACGCGTCCTGGTGAAACGTGGTGTCGCCCTCGAACGAGGTCAATCCGCAGAGCCAGCGGATCTCGTCGCTGTCGGGCTCGGCGTTGAAGTCCCCGCACAAGATCGACGGCATCGTCGTGCGTGGCATGCCGAAGCCGCGCAGGTCGTCGGCCGAACCTCGGATGCGGCGGATGTGCGCGTCTATCGCCCGAACTTGGGCCACTCGATACACCCCGTGGCTGGGTGCCGGTGCCAGATGCGTCGAGAACACGTCGAGGCCGGCTGTGTGTGCGTGCAGCAGCTCCCAGCCGATGCTTCGTACTATCGGGTCGGCAGCGTCGGCCGGCCCCAGATCGAACAGGGTGTGCGATTCGATCTCGAACCGCGACAACACCGCAGAGCCGAACCTGAACGTCGGATCTGACGAGAACCCCTTGGCCGGGTGGCCGCCGAACACCCACGCCATTGGCTCGGCGAGGCTATCGGCGATAGAGCCGGCGGTATTGGCTGAACCGTCCGACTGCCAGATCTCCTGAAGGCACACGACGTCGGGACGGAGGTGGTCGATCCAGCTGACTATCTCGTGGCGCCGTTCTTCCCAATCGGGCTCGAGGAACGATCCGGCGTTGAGCTGGGCCACACGCAGCACACCATCTGGCATCGGGCGAGTCTGGCACAGCCGCCCGACGCCGCGCTGGGTGCCTATGCCTGGCAGGATGCAAGCTGCGGCCACCCGTGAAAGGACCAGGAGCCATGAGCGACTTCACCGAGATCCGGTATGAGGAGCTGGGACGAGTGGGGGTGATCACGATCGACAGGCCACACGCGCGAAACGCGTTGACCTTCACCACCTACGACGAGATCCAGCGTGCCGTTGAACAAACCGAGGCGTGGTGTTTGGTCATCACGGGCACCGATCCGGCGTTCTGTTC
>JAGQSP010000549.1 GCA_020439485.1 Acidimicrobiales bacterium
CCAGGTGGCTTCGTGTTCTGCCTTGTAGCGCACCACGGCGAGAGCTCGGTTCCGCCACCCGTCGCCGGTGTCCAGCTGAGCCGCGTCAATCAACTGTCGATCGACATTCCGCCAAGCCTCTACGAGCGCGAGTCCGCGTTCTGGAGCGGTCTCACCGGCTGGAACCGCATCTCCTCAGACCACTACGACGAGTTCACGTTCCTGGACGCGGGGCCGCACCTGCCGCTCAGGGTTCTCCTGCAACGCCTCGGCGCCGACCATGATGGCAACCGTGCACACGCGCACCTAGACATCGGCTGCGGACCTCACAAAGATGCCATGACCGAAGCCCACACCGCCTTGGGAGCCACCGCTGTCGCAGTGGGCCAGCACTGGAACGTCATGAAAGACCCGTCCGGCAGCCTGTACTGCCTGACCAGTCGCGATCCCTGAGCCCGTTCAGCGATCCAGCACGCCCTCACCCTCGATCCACCACCTCAACCTCGCTGGCTGCTCGCCGGCCGCCAGCGATGCGGTGGCGGTCTGTCCGTCGTAGGTCACGCGCTGGCGACCCATGGTGGCGTATCTCGAAGGGTCTCCGATCAGAGCCCGGCGACGGCCTCCGCGTTCCTCTATCGGGCAACAAACGAACAGCGCCCAGTCGCGCCGGCCCAACTCGACGTCGACGACCGTGTCTGGCGAAGCCTCTCCGTTTCGCCAGTCGTAGACCAGCATCTTGTGGTCGAGGACGAAGCGGTCGACGATGGCCGCATCAGTGTCTGCGGTGTGCAGAGCCAGCACGTAGAGCCAATCGCCCGATCGTGCAGTCGCCCAACACAACCCATCAGGGTCAGACCACGCCCTGAACATGCTCTGGTCGGCCAACGACATGGGGGCGTCTGGGCCCACGATCACCCCATCGGGGCGACAGATCCGCTCGACAATCGCCAAATCGGTGCGCCCGATGCGATCGCCGATGCCGACCACCCCGGCTGACATGGCTGCCAGCAACGCCTCGACCTCACGATGGGGGTCGCCATCGATGGAGTCGGGCCCGGGTTCTGAGGTGAAGAAGCAGTCCTTGAAGGTGCGATGGCCCAAACCGGCGACCAGCTTGTTGACCGCCAGATACCAATGCCACAGGCGGGCCGGGTCTTGCGCATAGCGATAGTCGTCGCTGGTCCGCACCGCACCCACCCGAGGCAGAGCCGCAGCCGCGATCAGGTCGGCTGGAGTGGCCATGCACCAGATGAGAGCCATGTCGTGTTCGTCTGCCAACAGGTCCAGGGTCGACTGCCAGGCCCACGCCCGACCGGGGACTCGACGCACGTCGCGCACCCCGAACCAAACGGGCATCATCCAGTCGAGTTCGATGCACGTGGCCCCCCAACCCTTCGCATCGACAAACCACCGATCGAAGAACCGTTGGTCATGGGGATGAGCCAACCCCGTCTGCTCGTCGATCCACCAGTCGCCCTGGTCGAGGTACGGCGACTTCGCGCAGATGTGCCGGGCGTGCAGCACCATGGGCACCCGGCCCGTTCGTTCACCCAGACCGTCTATGCCCGAGGGCAAGACATCGGGCCGCGGTACCCATTCGAGCATTCCTGTGGGCGGGACCTCGGCCAAGTAGCCAACCTCGGAGACGGGTCTGGCGATCTCGTGGGGGTAGAACCACGAGTCGAGTTCGAGCGAGCCGATCGACACCCCCAGGCGCCCGAGCTCGTCGAGCTTGCGCCCGATCGTCTCGGTGATGTCGAGGTCGGGTTCGGTGCGATACCAATAGGCCGCCCCGTTGTCGGTCCAGTAGGACAACTGCTCGAACACCGGATCGACGACCCTGCCACCTCCGTGGATCTGACCGTCGTTCGCCAACTCATCGAACCACTGCTCGAGAACCTCGGAGGCCGACGAGCCTCGGTAGATGCCCAATGTGGTCGCGAACTCCTCGTCGACCTCGTCGAGATCGCCATGCCAACCCCACACCAGGCTGTGCACGCCCTCGTCGTCTTGATCCACAGTGATGATCTGTTCGTGGAACGAGTCGAGCGGCGCGAGCAGACAGACCACGCCGTCGCGGCGCTGCAACAACACGGGCAGCATCGCCTTGGGTGACATGAGGTTTGGCGCGGGACGAAAGTCGATCGGCTGACGTCTGGACCCCAGCACGGGCATTGCGAATTGGGTGAAGGCAAACCCCAGTATCGAAACACCTTCGGCCAGGTCGTCGAGGTCGATGACGACGCGAACAGACGGCGTTGCGAAGCGGCCGCTGGCGATGCCGGTGACGGGCTCCTTGGCGGCCAGCCTCAGACGGTCGCCTAGGTCGTCGAAGTGAACCGACTCCGGCACATCGGCACGCACGTCGAGCACGAAAAGAGGATCCACATCAGAAGTGTCTCACCACAGCCCCTCGACGGGGTAGCTCACCGCCCGATCGGATCGAACTAGCGAAGGCAGCCACACCAGCGGTCCGCGCCTGCCTCGGCAAAAGACAGTGCAGACCATTGCGAGCTGCCAACCCACCAGGCGGTTTCTTTGGGTTCGTCGAACCAGATGACCATCGAGATGTCAGGGTTGTCGGAATCCAGCCACGAGAACATGTCGCGGATCCAGCCCGCTTTGTCGCCCCCAGATTCGGTGCTGGCGGTCTCGCCGATGATCACGGGAAGGCCCGG
>JAGQSP010000550.1 GCA_020439485.1 Acidimicrobiales bacterium
GGGCAGGGCATAGCCGAGGCGTCGGTGATGCTCGAGGAGATCGCTGCTTCGGGCGCGGCGATGAACGGCTGTTCGGCGGTGCACCTGTCGATCTTCGGAATGGAACCCGTGCGTCGCCACGGCTCGCCCGAGCTGGCGGCGGAGGTGTTACCCAAGGTCGCGTCGGGCGAACTGCACGTGGCGTTTGGTGTGACCGAACCCGACGCGGGCACCGACACCACCCGCATTCGCACCAGGGCTGTGCGCGACGGCGACGAGTACGTCATCACCGGCGCCAAGGTCTGGACCACCAAGGCGCCGTATTCGGACATGTGCCTGCTGCTCGTGCGGACCACCCCGCGCGAGGAGGCATCGGGGCCCACCAAGGGCATCTCGCTGTTCCTGGTCGATCTGGACGACCCCGCCGTCGACATCACCCCCATCCCCAAGCTCGGCCGCAACGCCGTCGTGTCGTGCGAGGTCCGCTACGACGGCCTGCGGGTGCCGGCATCGAGGCTCATCGGAGAGGAGGGTGAGGGGTTCCGGTACATCCTCGACGGTCTCAACCCCGAGCGCATCCTGATCGCATCCGAGGCGTTGGGCATCGGCCGCGCCGCCATGCGCAGGGCTGTCGACTATGCCAACGGCCGGGTGATCTTCGACCGCCCCATAGGTCAGAACCAGGGCATCGCCTTCCCGCTGGCCGAAGCCCACATGAAACTCCACGCCGCCGAACTGATCGTGCGCGAGGCCGCCTGGCGCTACGACAATGGAATGGACTGTGCCGAGGCCGCCAACACCGCCAAGTATCTGGCTTCGGAGGCAGCCTTCTTCGCCGCCGACCGGGCGATGCAGACCCACGGCGGATTCGGCTACGCCGAGGAGTACCACGTCGGCCGCTACTGGCGCGAGGCCCGCCTGATGAAGATCGCACCCGTCAGCCAAGAGATGGTGCTGAACTTCGTCTCGACCAAGGTGCTGGGCCTCCCCCGCTCGTATTGAGCACCGGCAGGTGCCCAACAACCGTCGGGAGGAAGGTGGCCGCGCCGACAGCTCTAGAGTTGCCCACATGGGATATGAGTGCTTCGACCTCGAGATCGTCGACAAGGTCGGCCATGTGAAGATGAACCGACCCGACCGGGCCAACTCGATGATCGCCGCATTCTGGCGAGAGCTTCCCCAGATAGTGGACGAGCTGTCCGCGTCGGGTTCGGTGCGGGCGATGGTGTTGTCTGCCGAGGGCAAGCACTTCTGTTCGGGGATGGATCTGGAGGTGTTCGCCGGGAACGAGACCGTCGGCACCAACGCAAAATCGAGGGGCCATCGCAGCCGCCGCAACGAGGGCTTTCGCAGCATGGCGCTGAAGCTGCAGGACTCGTTCACCGCGCTCGAACGGGCCCGCATGCCGGTGCTGTGCGCCATCCAGGGTGCATGCATCGGCGGCGGAATAGACATGGTGTCGGCCGCCGACATGCGTTATGCCGACGAGTCGGCGTATTTCTCGATTCAGGAGATCAACATCGCCATGACCGCCGACGTCGGCACCCTGCAGAGGATGCCGAAGCTGGTTGCCGAGGGCATCGTCAGGGAGCTGGCCTATACCGGCAGGCGGTGGTCGGCCGCCGAGGCGCTGGCCGCCGGGTTCGTCAACGCCGTCTATCCCGACCACGCCACCATGCTGGACGCGGTGATGGGTGTTGCAGCCGAGATCGCGTCGAAGAGCCCGATGGCGGTGTGGGGCACGAAGCAGACCATGAACTTCGCTCGCGACCATTCGGTGGCCGACAGCCTCGAATACATCGCCAACTGGAATGCCGCCATGTTCGACACCGATGACATGGCCGAGGCGTTCGCTGCCAAGGTCGAGGGCCGCGAGGCCGAGTTCCCCGACCTGAACCCCCTGGCAGAAGGCCTCTAGAGGAGGCCGCATCAACA
>JAGQSP010000551.1 GCA_020439485.1 Acidimicrobiales bacterium
CGATCACAGGCTTCGCCCCAGCGATTCGACCGGCGTCGCATCGACGTCGAGGTCGGTGAAGGGCTGGCGGACGCCGTCAGGGAGGTCGCCCGTCGGCTCCGGATCACGCCCAACACCGTCGTTCAGGGCGCCTGGGCACTTACGGTGGCGCACCACACCGACTCGCACGACGCGATTTTTGGGGTCACGATGTCGGGCCGGTCGCCCGACGTCGAGGGTGTCGACGACATGGTCGGAATGTTCTTGTCGACCCTTCCGATGCGTTCGTCGGTACCCGACACGGCATCGGTCGGTGAGTGGCTCAAGGATCTACAGAGCCAACAACTCGATCTGCTGGCGTCGCAGCATGTCTCCTTGGCCGAGGTGCAGAGGTGTACGGGCCTCGCCCCGGGTACCGAGTTGTTCGACTCGATACTGGTCTTCGAGAATTGGCCGGAACGCAACACGGACCGGCCCGTTGGCCTCGAGGGACGTCGAGCCGTCGAGCAGAGCCACTACCCCCTGACCCTGATGGTGTCGGTCGAAGACCAGATCCATGTGACGATGCTGTATGAGGGAGCCTCCATCGCCGAGCCCTCTGCCCGACGTGTCGCCCAACACTTCCTGGCAATGATCGGCGAGTTGGTCGCCGACGTCGACCGCACGCCCGCTTCGATCGAGCCGACCACCGCAGCCAGCAGACGTAGACAGCTCGAAGAATGGAATAGCACCTCTGTCGACGAGGGCGACTCGTCGATCATCGAACTGTGGGCCGAGGTCGTGGCGACCAACGGTGATGCTGTGGCGCTGATCGACGGTGACCGCCAGGTCACCGTGTCCGAACTCGACGAACTGGCTCGAAGGGTGGCGTCGGGGCTTAGCGCTCGAGGTTTGAAGCCCGGCATGCCCATCGGCTTTTGCATGCGTCGCGGCATCGACGCCATAGCTGGCTTGTTGGGCGTGGTGTTGGTGGGAGGTGTTTACGTTCCACTCGATCCGACCTATCCCCAAGGTCGTCTGGATCTGATCGTCGACGACAGTCGAGTCGACATGGCAATCGTCCACGCCGAGACGCGAGGCCTGCTTTCAGGTGTTGTCGAGCTCGACATGGCCGACCTCGCATTGGCCGACCCGTTGGCCGAGTCTGCCGACCTGGCGCCGACGAGTCCGCTCTACATCACCTACACCTCGGGCTCGACGGGAATGCCGAAGGGCGTGGTCGGACACCATCTTGGCGTCTTGTCGCGCTGTCGGTGGCAGTGGGAGGCCTACCCGATAGCGCCAGGCGAGCGGCTGCTGCAGAAGGTCACGTTCAACTTTGCCGATCACCTCTGGGAGCTGTGGGGTGCGCTGCTGAGCGCAACTCCCTTGGTGCTCGTATCCGAGGAAGCAGCGCGCGATGCCCACGCCCTGCTGGACCTGGTTTCGCGCCATTCGATCAGACGACTTGTGTTGACACCATCGTTCGTCGAGACGATGGTCGACAGTATTGCGGACCTGGCCGAGCGTCTTGCCAGCCTCGAAACACTGACGCTCAGCGGCGAAGGAGTTCCCACCGAACTCGTCGAGAGGTTGCGCGCCGCGGTGCCTCACGTCGTTCCGCTCAACTTCTACGGAATGTCCGAGGTCACCATCGACGCAGCCACCCACGACGGCCGCGAAGAGGTGGCGGCATCATCGTTCCCCATCGGCCGTCCGATCAGAAATCAGCGGGTGTACGTACTCGACCGGTTGGGTCGGTTGGCCCCGGACGGAGTAATCGGGAGGATCCACGTGTCGGGCGTGGGGCTCAGCCTCGGTTACTGGGGCCGCCCCGATCTGACAGCTGAGAAGTTCTTCCCGCATCCAGTCGCCGGCGGCGACCTCGTGTACGACACCGGAGACCTCGGGCGGTGGCTGCCCGAAGGTGTTCTCGAGTTTCACGGCCGCTCTGACGACCAGGTCAAGATTCGTGGCAACCGGGTTGAGTTGGGTGATGTGGAGGCGACATTGGCTGCAGTCGATGGCGTGGCGGCCATCGTGGCAACGACGGTTGAGAGGTCGAATATCGCCGACCGGGTGCTGGTGGCCTTTGTTAGGCCGGCCGAAGGATACGACCCCAATTCGGTCGTTGCCGCTGTTCGAGACCACGCGCTGAAGGTGCTTCCGAGCTACATGGTGCCCGGTTCGATCCATCCGATCGAGACAATCCCAGTAACGCCCAACGGCAAGACCGACCGCAATGCGCTCAGCGCCCGCTGGGACTCGATAGTGCCCTCGACTCCCGACGACGAGGCCCCGGCCGACGACGACGAACAACGCATGGTCGAGGCCTGGGCGACCGTCCTCGATGTCGCGGTGGGCCCGAACTCGGACTTCTTCGACTGTGGCGGTCACTCGCTGCTTGCGCTGCGGCTGAGCTCACGACTTGCAGCCGAGTTTGGCTCTGAGATCACCCTTCGCTCGCTGCTCGAGAACCCAACTCCGCGCCTGTTGTTGGGTCACATGCGCAGCGCGTCCGAGCAGCCCAAGGCTCTTCACGTGGTGGCGATGGGAGGCCAGGAACTCGCCAGACCGCCCTTCTTCTGCGTCCATGGCGCAGGAGGGAACATCATGCGTTTCACGGGCATCGCTCGTGACATCTCGAGGTCGCGTCCCTTTTACGGGGTGCAGGCACTTGGGGCCGACGGCACCCAGAAGCCCCACGAATCACTTGCAGAGATGGCCGAGTCATATGTGTCCGAACTGGAGGCTGCGGCGCCAACGGGACCGGTGATCGTTGGCGGGTATTCGGCTGGTGGCGCTATCGCGTACGAGATGGCGCGACTGCTGGAAGGCCGCGGACGTCGACTGTTGGGTGTTGTGCTGATCGACACCTATCACCCACAGGTAGGCCCTCGGTCGAAGAACACCAGGGAGCGTCTCGGTGATCTCGTGGCGGCCGGGCCCGTGGGCGCAATAGAGAAGATTCGCGAACACCGCCGCTGGACACAACGCCGGGAGGAATGGAGTCAGGCCCGGGAGACGGCAGGCGAAGCAGTGCCAGAGACGCTTCGGTTTGCGCGTCTTACCGAAGCGATACGAACGGCTTACAGGGACTATGTACCTGCGCCGATCCCGGTGCCGCTGGTCGTCATAGGCGCCACTTCAGTGCCTAGGAATCTCGCTCACGCGTCGAACTTCAGGGGGTGGGAGTCGGTCAGCGACCAGATCGAGTTGCTGGAGGTCGCCGGCGACCACCACAACTTGTTGTCGGGCAGTCTCGCCGGCGAAACGGCGGCTGTCATCGAACAAGCCCTGCGCCAACTCGAACAGCGCTGATCAGTCGAGCCCGTCGAGTAGAGCGCCAAGCCTGGTCAACTGCTGTTCGTTCAACCCTGACAGCGCAAACCTCTGCTGGAGGCTGTCGGCATTGTGGCTGCCGCGGTCGGACTGCGCCTCCAGCGTGGCCACCAAACGGTCGATCAGGGCAATCGCTTGGGCGTCGGGCAGATCTGAGGGGGCGTAGTCAAAGAACAACTCGACCTGGTCGGCACCGGTGCGGATCAGGATCCCGAGAAGGTGGGTCCTGCGGTTCTTGTCGCCAACGATCGCAAACGGTCCCTCGACCAGCTCGATGACTCGTCCGGTGCCGGTTGGGCCAGGCACCGAACCCAACTGGTTGATGCGCACGACGTCATCGGGGCCGGTGTCGCCGTGTTGGATCGCCCGGCGGGCGCTGACCAGGTCGGTTGCGCCGAGACCTTCCAGGCACGAACGAACCTCGGCCAATGCAAGCTCGGGGTCATCGGTGGCCGTTGCGTGGATGGTCTCGGTGGTCGTGAACCACCCGACGGTGCGAGTCAAGTCCAGCGGTCTCGACGCTTCGCGGCCGTGTCGTTCGAAAGTCACCGCCAGCCGACCGTCGTGGATGAGAGGGCTGTCCGAAGCCTTGGCGGCAGCGACGGCAGCACCGGCAACCGTGTCGGCAATGCTCCTGGGTTCGGACAGCATGCGCTGGGCGGCCTGGGGCGACAACTGGCGCGACACGTGCACGGTCTCGTGTTCAAGGGCTGTCGGACGTGTGCTTACCTGCGGGCCCGATGCGGCTACGGGGGGCATGTCTCTCAGCCGCTCGACCCAGCTCTGGGTGGATGTGTGGCGCATCGGAGGGCTGTCGCTGGTGGGCTCTCGGCGCGATGACAAGAACCACTCGAGGTCCTCGGTCAATATTGCCCACGACACGGCATCGACAACCAGGTGGTGAGCGTTGATCACCACTCGTCTGGATGGCTCGGTCCCGATCAAGCCGGCGGCGAGCAGACGTCCCGTGCCGATATCGAGCCAGTCGGTCGTGGCGGTCTTTGCGCTTTCGTCGTCGGGCCAGATCCCGATCAGAGGTGGGCCGAGCGGTGATGGGTGGATCGTCTGGGTCGGGCCCGACTCACCGACCTCGAACGTCGCTCGCAGCGATTCGTGCCGGTTGACGAGCCAACCGATGGCGGCCTCGAGTTCTTGTGTGTCGATCGCAGCGGCCAGGTTCAGCACTATCCCCTGCGACCATCGATCGGGTTCCGCGAATCCTCGCTCGAAGAACCAGCGCTGTATCGGAAGCAGGTCGGTGTGACCGCTCAATGGTGGGTCACCGACAGAACTCTGCTCGACCTCGGCCGCCAGGGAGCGCACTGTCGCGTGTTCGAAGATCGTTCGCGGCGAGAACGTGAGCCCATGCTTCGACAGAGCAGCGGCAATCCTGATGGCAACGATCGAGTCACCGCCCAGGTCGAAGAAGTCGTCGTCGGGGCCGATTGTCTCGATCCCCAGGGCACTGCGCCAGGCATCCAAGAGGTGCGCTTCGACCTCGTTCGTAGCGCCATCGCGATCGTGTTGGGGGACGTTGGGCTCGCTCTCCTCAGAGCGCCTCTGGTGGTCCAGGTCGGCCAGTGCTTTACGGTCGAGCTTGCCGTTCGGTCGTCGGGGCAGCCGGTCGATCCGGTCGATGCGCGATGGGACCATCGCCGGCGGCAGCGAAGCCTTCAAAGACTCCCGCAGAGCTGGTGCGTCGACGGTTCCTTCGACGAAGACCACCAACTGTTGGGTGCCGTTGGCAGCGGCTGCAACCGTCGCAGCCGCTGGTGCGCCGGCTCGTTCGGTGACCAGCGCGTCGACAGCCGCGAGTTCTATTCGGTGGCCTCTGACCTTTACCTGGTCGTCCACCCGTCCAAGGAATCGAAACCCTCCCGAGGCGTGGACATCGACCAGGTCACCGGTGCGGTACCAACGGGTCGACTCGAACTCGACAAAGCTCTCGGCGGAGAGCTCGGGCCTACCCAGGTAGCCATCGGCGACGCCGGGGCCCGAGATCAGGAGCTCGCCGGGCACGCCGACAGGACGCTTGACCGGCCCGGGGCCTACGACGATCGACCGGCTACCCGGTGCCACCTGGCCTATCGGCACCGGGTCCGATTCGTCGCCCTGGGTGATCAAGCGGTGCGACCAGACGGTGCCTTCGGTCGGCCCGTACTCGTTCGCCAGCAAGCAGCCTGGCAAAGAGCTGTGGTGCAGCCGCACCAGCGCAGCGCTGCACGCCTCACCGGCGACGATGACGACCTTCAGCGAGCCGAGCCGGCTCGCGCCGGCGGTACGCAGCACGATCTCCCAGAGGGTCGGCAACATCAGTGTGTGGGTGATCCGGTGCTGCTCGATCAGGTCGATGATGTGTGCCACGTCGTCGCTGCGGCCGTCTTGTGGCAGTACCACGGTGCCCCCGAACGACAGCGGCCACCACAGCCCGACCATCGACGAGTCGAAGGCCATCGACGAGATCATGAGGAACCGCTCGGGACTCTGGGGGTAGCTGAGCGACCTGGCCATCGTCGAGTAAGCGATGTGCGATTGGCGTATCAGAACACCCTTGGGCAGACCTGTCGATCCGCTCGTGTGGATCACGTAGGCCGGATCGGCCGGACCTATCGTGCGCTCGATCGGCGAGAACCCTGACGTCAGGGCCGAGCGAATGTCGATGATCTCCGTGCCCAGAGCCCGGTAGGCATCGGCGGCGTTGCCTGTGGGGTGTCCGTCTACCAGCACCGCGCGGCTTTCGCTGTCTTTGAGCACCTGCACCAGATAGTCGGCCGGGTAGGCGGGGTCGATGGGTTGGTAGGCGCCTTGGGCCAGCTGAATGCCCAACATCGCCATAACTGTGGCCGAGCTGCGCCTGGCCTCGACCGCCACCGTCGACGATGACAAGCCCGTGGCGTCCAGATAGCCCGCCAGTCTCTGAGCGCCCTGCCAGAGGTCGGGCCACGACAACCTGCCGCCGGCATCGATGACAGAGGTCGCTGTGGTCGTGGCAGCCGCCTTGGCCAGTATCTCTACGAGCGATGTAGCCGCGGGCTCTTCGAGCAGGCTTGCGGGTGGCACATCCGAGGGCAACGGAACGCTCAGGTGCGACAGCGGGCCGAGGTTCACGATGCTTTCGGCGAAGGCTGCCACATCGTCGAGCAGGAGCAGTGCGTTCGATTCGCTCAGCTTCGAGCCGCGGTACTCGAGGAGCAGCTCTATCAATCCATCGGTCACCTGGACGAACAGGGTTGCGTCGGCGACGGTTTGGCCAGACCACCTGACCTCTGGCCGGGCTCGATGGCCGCCGAGTTCTACCGAGTTCAGCCGTTCGAGGACGAACAGATTGGACAGTTCCAGCTCTCGTGAGGTCCGACGCCTCAGCTCCGAGACGATCGAGGCCAGCGGGACGGTTCTGTCGGCCAGGGCCGCCGTGGTTGATGCCTTCAGGCGCGAGACGACCTCGGACATCGAGGTCGTCTCGTCCCCGGTGTCGATCATCATCGGCAGCGTGTTCAGGTGGTAACCGACTAGATCGTCCATCGCCTGGTGGGTGCGTACCGATGTGACGACTCCGGTGAGGATCTCGTTTCCATCGGAGCGGCGGCGCAGTGCCATCACCCAGGCGGCCAAGAGGGTCGTGAAGGTGCTCAGGCCCGTGCCCAGCTGGTGCTCGCTCAGCCCCAGAACTCTGCGCGCGAGCCCGTCGGCCCCGTCGTGACGGCCGAGGTCGATCTCCGCAGGTGAGGGCTGCAGGCGCTCGATCCAACGGTCGAGGGCGGCGTCAGACAACCGACCTATCTGCCAGGAGAAGACGTCGGCGTTGTCGGGCGCGTCATCGCCGGCGCGCAACGGGCCGCCGCGGTACCTGTCGTCGATCTGATGCCACAGCACATCGAAGGTGCCCGCATCGATCGTGACATGGTGCGTGGCGATACTGACCGCCGTTGTTCCATCGTCGAGATGCCTTGCCGTCAATCGCAGCATCGGCCCGTTGTCCAGATCGAACGGACGTCGCTGGGCTCGTTGGGCCAGCTGGTCGAAATCCTCTTTGCTGGTGGTTGCCTGTTCGATGTCGACCTCGACGATCGACGAGGGTTTCAGCTTTCGGCGCGGCGCGGAGTAGGTCCAGGTAAAGGGAGCGTGACGAGCCGCAACCTCTTCGACCGACCTGGCCAGTTGTGCCAGGTCGATCGCTTGGGGCTGACTTGTCTCGATGTGGTAGTCGCGCGCGACGTTGTATCGAACGTTTCGCGGGTCGGCTGCCTGTTCGAACAGGATCGCGGCCTCGCCTGGCGTCAACTCGGGAGCGGTCGCGTCAGATCTCTTGACCGGGCCCTCGATATCGGTGCGCTCTCCTATCAGGGATGCGAGGTCGCGAGGTGTTGTGGCCTTGAACACCCACTCGTCGCTCGTCTCGAATCCGCCTGAGCGAAGGCGGGCAGCGAGGCGGAGCGCCCCCAGCGAGTCGCCTCCGAGCTCGAAGAAGTCGTCATCGATCGAGACCCCGGACATGCCGAGCAGTTGCTCGTAGAGCTCGACCACCAGCGCCTCTGATTGCGAACGGGGCTCGGCTCGGCCAGCACGAGGTCTGTCGGCTCTGTCTGGCGGTCTGAGACGCTCGTGGTCCAGCTTGCCGTTGGGGGTCAGTGGGAGAGATTCGATCTCGACGTAGGCCGACGGGACCGCCGCCGACGGCAGCATCGTGGTGGCAGCCCGGCGCAGA
>JAGQSP010000552.1 GCA_020439485.1 Acidimicrobiales bacterium
GGTCACCTGCGCATCGTGTCCGAGTCGAGCATCGGCTCGAACCTGCGTCGCATCGAGGCCATAACCGGCACCGCCACGGTCGAGCGGTTGCGGGCCGACGAAAACCTGCTCGAGGAGCTGTCGGACATGCTCGCGACCTCGCCCGACGGCCTCGTCGATGCGGTGAGGCGGCGCAACGACGAGATCAAGGCCCTTCAACGCCAGCTCAAGGCCATGCAGCAGGCTGCGGCGGCCAAGGCGGCCGGAAGCCTCACCGAGAGTGTCGTCGACGGTGTGGTAATCGCCAGGCTCGACGGGCTCGACCGCGACACGATGCGCGACATGGCTGCCGCGGCCCGTGAGGCCGAGGGAATCGATGCCGTTGTTCTGGCGGGTGCGGGCGAAAAGGGCGGCGTGGTCCTGGTGGCTGCTGTGAAGGAGAACGGCCGCTTCAACGCAGCCGACCTGATCGACCAGTCGGCCAAGGCCGTGCAAGGCGGGTTCGGCCGCAAGGGCAACCCCTCGCTGATTGTTGCCGGTGGAAAGAACGTCGAGGGCATCGACGAGGCTCTCGAACTGGCCCGTTCGGCCGCGGGCATCTGAGCGTGCGCGCCGTCGGGGTCGACCTCGGCTCGAAACGAATCGGGGTCTCGCTGTCGAACAGCGAGGGCACCCTGGCAACCCCGTTCGAGACCGTCCACCGCACAGGCGACGCCACCCGGGATCACCGGGCCATCAAGGCCCTGGTGGACGAGGCCGAGGCCGAGGTGGTCGTCGTTGGGTTGCCCCTGTCGCTCGACGGCACCGAGGGGCCTCAGGCACGCAAGTACCGAGCCGAAGCCGAGCAGATCGCAAAGGTGGTGGGCGTTCCGGTGGTGGTTCACGACGAGCGCTTCACCACCGCCACCGCCGACTTCTACCTGTCGCAGGCCGAGCTCGACTCCAGGCAGAAGCGCAAGGTGATCGACATGGTGGCCGCCACGGTGATGTTGCAGGACTGGCTCGATGGCCAGGCTGCCACCAAATCAGATGGTTCGTCGGAGACAATGGAGTCGTGACAACCCCGCTGCCACCACAACCCGTTGTGCCGCGTCCGTCCGGCAAGCCCGAGAAGGAACATTGGGACTACGAGGAGGTCTATGTGCGGGGCGACAAGGGCTCGTTCCTGGCGCTCGGTGTCATCGCCGGCGTCGTGGTGTTGTTCATCATGTTCTTCTTCGGGGTCCGCAGTTGGATCGAAACCCGCATCGACCCGCCTGGCGAGCCGGGCGACGTCGTCGAGCTGACCCTGGAACGCGGTGACTCGTCGGGCTCCATCGCCAACCTGCTGGAAGACAACGGGGTCATCCCCAGCGCCACGGTCTACGGCTGGTACATCCGGTTGAAGGGTGGCGTCGAGTTCCAGGCCGGCGACTTCGAGTTCCGCGAGAACATGTCGATATCAGAGGTGCTCGGCGTGCTCGAGGAGGGCCCCGTCAGGGTCGCCTTGGCCCCGACACTTTCCGTGACCTTGCCCGAGGGCCTCACGATCGAGCAGATCGCCGAACGCATCGACGATGTCGAGGGGCTCACCTTCGACGGCAACGACTTCCTGCGCCAGCTGCGCAACGGACGCTATCGCTCCGACTATGGCCCGCCGCTGGGCGCTCTGGAACCAGACATGGAGGAATGGGAAGGGCTGCTGTTCCCAGACACCTACTCGCTGCTGGCCGAGTCGACCCCGGACGACCTCATCACGTTGCTGATCGACAACATGAACGCCGTCGGCGACCGGTTGGGCCTGTATCGCTCGCAAGACCGCGTCGGCTTGACCCCATACGAGACGCTGATCGTGGCCAGCCTCATCGAAGAAGAGGCCAAGGTCGAAGAGGACAGGGCCAAGATCGCAAGGGTCATCTACAACCGGCTCGAAGCAGGTTGGCCGTTGGGCATCGACGCGACCATCGTCTACTTCACCGGCGACAACGTACTGCTGCAGTCAGAGCTCGAGACCGACTCGCCCTACAACACCAGGCTGCGTCAGGGCCTGCCTCCCACACCCATCGCCTCACCGGGCGAGAAGTCGATCGAAGCGGCCCTGAACCCTGCCGACGGCGAGTGGATGTACTACGTGCTGACCAGCACCGACGGCACCCACAGCTTCAGCGAGACCGCAGAACAGTTCGAGGCCGACAAGCAGATCTGCATCGAGCTCGACCTGGGCTGCGGGCCCTAGGTCGACCGGGCAGCTGCGGAGCAACGGATGAAGCGCGAAGCCCCGACCGGTGCCACCAGGCTGGCGGCCGTCATCGGCAGCCCGGTGCGCCACAGCCTGTCGCCTGCATTGCACAACGCGGCCTTCGATGCGTTGGGGCTCGACTGGACCTATGTCGCCCTCGAGGTCGCGCCCGGCGATGGTGCCCTGGCGGTCGAAGCGATGCGCACCCTGGGCATCGGGGGAATGTCGGTGACGATGCCTCACAAGGAGACTGTGGCGGCCGGCGCCGACCGCAGGTCGCAGGCGGTCGAAGCGCTCGGGGCGGCCAACTGCTTGCGCTGGGACGGCGACGCGATAGTGGCCGAGAACACCGATGGGGCTGGCTTCGTTCGTTCGCTGGGCGACGTTGGTTTCGACCCGGCTGGCGCTGCTTGTGTGGTGCTGGGTGCGGGCGGTGCTGCTCGTTCGGTCGTGCAGGCACTGGCCTCAGCAGGTGCAGCCGACATCGCCGTCGTCAACCGCACCTACGAACGCGCCCGGCAGGCCGTTGCGTGCGCGCCCGACATTGCCCGGGTGGGAACGTTCGCCGATGTGGCTGCGAGCGGCCTGGTGGTCAACTCGACACCGGTCGGCATGGGCGCAGAGGGTGGAATGGCCCTGCCCGTCCAGGTGATCGACGCCTTGACGCCATCCCACCTGGTTGCCGACCTGATCTATCACCCGGCTGTGACACCGCTGCTGCAGGCGGCTTCGGCGAAGGGCGCCGCCACCGTCAATGGGCTCGGGATGTTGCTGCACCAGGCTGCCATCCAGTTCGAGATGTGGACGGGGTTGCCTGCACCGATCGACGCCATGAGGTCGGCAGTCGATCTCGGTGGCTGAGCACAGGCTGCTGGCGGCCCTGGTGGTCGCGTCGGTGGTGGCTGTCGATCCTGGCGGATGGTGGCCTTACGGACCAGCGAAGCAGGGTGTGATCATCGCCGGGTTCGCCGCGATGGTGGCCTTGACGCGCCGGTATCGCGTCGGCCCGCTGGGGCGGTTGGTATCGGTTGGCGCAGGCGTGTTTCTCGGCGCCCTGGCTCTTGCAGCTCTGTTCGGAGCCGACCCCGTGATGGCATGGATCGGCACGCCCGAACGGCGGATGGGTGTGGTCGGTTGGTGCACCCTGGCCGCCGCGTTCGTGGTGGGCCGACGGCTCGGCGCGGTCAACGTGCTGCGAGCACTGACCGCCGGTGCTGCCGCGTTCGTGTTGGTGGGCCTGTTCGAGTCGATGGGCGTGACCGCTGTTGACCTCGACGCCGGGTCAGGCCGCTTGCTCGGGCCATACGGCTCGGCGTCGTACACCGGCTCGGCCGGCGTCGTGTTCACCGCGGTCTTGCTGCTGCAGGCCCACCGTTGGCACGGAAAGGCCCGGTTCTTGGCGCTGTTGGGTGGCCTGGTTTCGGCAGCTCTGACCATCGCCACGTCGAGTCGGTCGGCGTGGGTCGGGTTGGCCGTGGTGGCCATCGGCGCGGGTCTCATGGGCGCTCGGGCCGGGAGGGCGCGGCAACGGCTTGGAGTTGTTGCATTGGCCCTCGCCGGCGTGGCTGCCGCGGCGTTGTTGGTGCCGTGGGGCCTCGCCGGCCAAAGGGCCTCGACCGCTTTGGGTTCAGGCGGCGGGCTCGAGTCGAGGTTCGACGAGTGGACCATCGGGCTGGGGATCGTCGCCGATCATCCGGTGTTGGGCGTGGGGCCCGAGGGCTATCGAATCGCCGCCGTCGACCATATCGGCGATGCATATGCGGTTGCCTACGGCCGAGATGTCACACCCGACCGAGCCCACAATCTGGTCATCGATGTGGCGGCGAGCGTGGGCCTGGTTGGCCTGATCGGCTGGCTGGTCGCGGTGGCCGGGCTGCTCGAGTCGATTCGACGGCGTTGGGGTATGGGTCCGCTGTTGCTGGTCGTCGCGTTTCCGGTCGCCCAGTTGGGCTTGTTCCCGGTGGTCGAGATCGACCCGCTCTGGTGGCTGCTGCTCGGTGGACTCACCGCTGCCAACGCCGAGAGCCCTAACCCCAGCAGGGTTGCGTCGCCGACACAGGCCCTGATGGCCTTCGTGTGTGCCGGCGCGGCCGTGGTGTGGGCGTGTGCGTCCTGCGTCGAGGTCGTCGCCGATCGCAGCGCGGCTAGCGCACTCGAAGCAGACATAGCCGGCCACCGTCTGGATGCCGTGGACGCGGCCCAGCGCGCAGTCGACCTTCGTCCCGACGTCGTCAGATATCACCGTGTGTTGGCACGGGTGGCGACCGTGGCCGCGGTTCCGTCGTCTTGGGTCCAGCGCATCGATCAACTCGAGTCCGCCAGGCGCTGGGCACCAGACGACCCCGGCCTGCGGGTCGACATCGCGGTGTCGTGGTCGTATCTGGCCACCCTGGTTCCCGATCGTGCCGCCGAAGCCGTCGAGGTCGTCGACGCGGCGCTGGAAGCAGACCCGAGCCATCCCGTCCTGTGGTTTGCCCGAGCTCGGGTAGCCCTGTCGGCGGGCGCGGCCGACACCGTTGCGTCCTCGATCAACAGGGCGTTGGATCTGGGCGGCGAGCTGCCGATGGACCTTCTCGACTCGGATGGAACCAGATGAAGCGCTCGCGGGTGTATGGGCCGATGGCAGCTACTACAGCCGACGCATCGATCGACCTCGCCGCTCACAGCGCGACCGCGCTTCGCTTCGACGACTTCTACCGATCGGCCCGAGACGATGTGGCCAGGGCCTTGGCCGTGACCATCGGCGACGCCGAGCTGGCGGCCGAGGCGACCGACGAGGCGATGGCCCGAGCGTTCACCCGGTGGGCGGTGGTCTCGACCTACGAGCGACCCGCGGGCTGGGTTTATCGGGTGGGCCTCAACTGGTCCAGGTCGGTGCTGGTGAGGCGCCGGCGCCACCGCGAGATCATCGCCGGGCAGGCACCACCTCGTCTCGACATCAGCGACCCGTCGCCGGTCGACGACGAATTGGTCGCGGCGCTGGCGAGCCTGCCCGAGGCACAGCGAGCGGTCGTCGTGTGTCGCCTCGTGCTCGACATGAGCAACGACGAGACCGCCGCCGCCCTGAAGATCAAGCCCGGAACCGTCAAGAGTCGGCTGTCGCGTGCCATCGACCACCTTCGCAACGAACTCTCTCCAGACGACCGAAACAACGAGGCCACCAAGTGAACGACATGAACTCCATCGATGA
>JAGQSP010000553.1 GCA_020439485.1 Acidimicrobiales bacterium
GTTGGTCGACCACCCCCAACGCCTGCTGCACCGGTCGCACGACCTGGTGGCCCAGATCATCGCCTTCTGCGCAGACCCACCCGCACCAGACGCCACTCTGGCGGCCCACGTGCGGCGCTTCGATTGGAGCCGGATCGGCCCTCTCTACGACGAAGCCATCGCCGGCCTGGCACGATAGGACGATGCTGCCGGTGACACCCCCGATCAAGCCGATGCTCGCAAAGGCGATTGCGGCCATCCCCGAGGGGTCAGACCTGTCGTTCGAACCCAAGTGGGACGGGTTTCGCTGCATCGTGTTTCGCGACGGCGATGATGTTCATCTGGGCTCCAGAAACGAGCGCCCCCTCACCCGCTACTTCCCCGAATTGATCGAGCCGCTGCGCTCGTGCCTGCCCGAACGAGCCGTGGTCGACGGCGAGATAATCGTGGCCCTCGACGACCACCTGGCCTTCGATGCCCTGCAACAGCGAATCCACCCCGCCGAATCTCGAGTCGAGTTGCTGGCCGCGCAGACGCCGGCTCAGTTCGTGGCCTTTGACCTGCTGGCGCTGGGCGACGACAACTTGATGGGCCGACCGTTTCGCGAGCGCCGCGCTGCGCTGGAGACCATCGCCGCCGGTTTCGAGCACCCGATACACCTGGTGCGCGCCACCACCGACCACCAGACGGCCGTCGTCTGGCACCGCAGATTCGAGGGTGCGGGCCTCGACGGCCTCATCGCCAAACCGCTCGACGGCGTCTACGAGCCCAACAAGCGGGTTCAGTTCAAGATCAAGCACACCCGCACCGCCGACGTGGTTGTGGCGGGCTACCGCATGCACAAGGACGGCGCTGGTGTCGGGTCGCTGGTGGTCGGCATGTACGACGAACAAGACCGGCTGCAGCACATGGGTGTGGCCGCGAGCTTCGCCGCCAAGTTCCGAACCCAGCTACTGGAGCTTCTGGAGCCACACGTACTGGCCGATCCTTCCGCTCACCCGTGGGCTCACTGGATGGACCCCGCCGCGCACGAACACGGGGTGATGCCGGGCTCGCCACACCGGTGGAGCGGGGCCAAGGGCGACCAATCCTGGATTCCGCTCGATTGCCGGCTTGTGGTCGAGGTCAAGTACGAGGCGACCCTCAACGGGCGGTTCCGCGGCACTACCAGGTTCGTGCGATGGAGGCCAGATCGCGACGCGCTTTCGTGCCGGTTCGACCAGCTCGAAGAACCCGTTCCGGTGGGCCTGTCCGAAGTGTTGTCTTGAGCAGGCCCACACGTGCTGCGCCAAACGATTCCAGAACTCGAAAGTGAGCCTCAGTGAGCAACGACAACAGCCTTGCGGGCGTGGCGGCCCTGGTGACCGGCGGCGGATCGGGCATCGGTATGGCCTGCGCCAGGCGACTGGTGGCCGACGGAGCTGCCGTAACGCTGATGGGGCGGCGAATAGACAAGCTTCGTGATGCCGCCAGGGCGCTGAGCGCCGAGGCTGGCGGCGGCGCCCAGGTCACCTTCCACAGCGGCGACGTCGCCAACGAAGACCATGTGGCCTCTGCGGTGGCAGCAGCAGCCGAAACAACCGGTCGGCTGGGCGTGGTGGTGGCGGCGGCAGGCACCGGCGGCGGGGCCGGGCCGGTCGGCAGCATCGACATCGAACAGTGGAATCGCACCCTCGCCGTGAACCTCACTGGCGTTCTGGCCTGCATCAAGCACGGGTCAAACGCCATGACCCAAGGCGGGTCGATCGTGGCGGTGTCGTCGATAGCGGGCGGCCTGACCCACCGGCTGATGACCACCTACTGCGTCAGCAAAGCCGGGCTGGAGATGTTGGTGCGCAACGCGGCCGACGAGCTGGGAGCCAAGGGCATCAGGGTCAACGCCGTGCGCCCTGGCCTGGTGCCCACCGAGCTGGCCGATGCGCTGGCGTCGAACCCGGCGATCGTCGACGAGTATCTGTCGCTGATGCCCCTGGGCCGGTTGGGCCAGCCCCAGGACGTCGCCGACCTGGTCGGGTTCCTGGCCGGCCCCCAGTCTTCGTGGATCACCGGCCAGATCGTGGGGGTCGACGGAGGACACACGCTGCGGCGGGGGCCAGACATCACGGTCGGGTTCAGCGGTCGGCAATGACGATTCTGGTCGATGCCGCCATCTGGCCTTGGCGCGGCAGGCGGTGGGCCCACATGGTGTCGGACACCTCCCACGACGAGCTGCACCACTTTGCGGTGTCCATCGGAAAGCGCAGGGTGGCGTTCCAGGGCGACCACTACGACGTAGACGAGGACGAACGCCTGCGGGCGATCGAGGCCGGAGCCGTGTCTGTCAACGCACGAGACATCGTGCGAGCGCTGCGCAGCGCCGGGCTGAGGGTCAAACCCGGACACTCCGAGGGCTGGCAGTGGCTGGCGGCCAGGGTTCAGATCGACCACGCACAGCATCTGGCCGAGGTGTGCGCTCCGCTGGGTGCGGCGGGCCACGAGGCGGTCACCCTGGGGCGGGCGCTGATAGACGAACTCGGCCAGGTCGAGCTGTCGGCGTTTGCTCGGCCAAGCGAGGTCGCAGCCATGGTTGCGGTGCCAGATGAGTCATTGCGCGAAGCTGCCCTCGGCACAGCACGGGCAGCCTTGGGGCCCAAGCTGCCGCACTGGTTCGTCGCCGGGCATGGCCCGTTCGTGGCCGAGCGTATCCAACCCGGGTGAGGCGCCCCGACGCACCCGAATGCTGCGTCAAACGTCGCGCAGACCGTCGAAGATCAGGGCCGTAGCCAGCACCATCAGCACGACACCTGCGAAGCGAACGACATGGCCCGCCCAGCCACCACCTCGCAAACCCCCTGCGAACCAGGTGAGGCCCACGCCGACAACCGCTCCCGCGAGCACCAGGGCAACGCCGTGGTCGCTGCCCACCGAGATCGACGCCGCCACCGTCACCGGGCCAGACAACACCGGATAGGCGACCGGCCACAGATTGTGCGCCAGACCCGCTCGACCGTTCGAATAAGCGGCCTGCTCGGGCCGGCTGCCCCAGCCCAGGGTGCGCGCCAAACCAACCGCAGCCACCACCAGGCCGGTGGCGATCCTGAAGGTCTCCGTGTCGACCTCGAGCCAATCGAGTATCGGGCCAGACAGCCAGGCCAGAAGCGTCATCGCCACACCCACGACCGTCGCGCACCCGACCGCGACCGATCTGGCCCGCCTGTGGGTTTCGGCCGAGTCGAGCGACCACCCGAGCGCGGCGGGAACCCGCCACCAACCGAGCGCCATGATCGTCAACAACAGTGCTCTGGCTGTCACGGGCGGCCCTCCAGGACCTCGCGAGCGAAGATCAGCGTCGACAGGGTGTGCTGCTGATCGTCGACCTGGGTGATGTCGTCGGTGAACCAGGCACCTACCTCTAGCCCGGCGTCTGTGAGCACATCCTGAGGCTGGACCTGACGCTCGACCAGCGTCGCTGCGGTGCACAACAGATGCCGCTCGAGATCGGGCCGCATGGGCGCCAGCGCCGGCGTGCGGGACAGGCCGGCCAGCCCCTCCCCCAGTGCCCCAACGCCGGCTCCGAGCGCCTGGTCGAACCTGACCCAACGTTGGATGCCTTCACCCGACCGTTGCGACTCGACCCTGATCATCACGGCGAAGTCGCCCGCCAGGCGCTGGAGATACTCGGACTCGTCAAGCGTGGGCTGCCACCGATCGCCCAACTCGGCCACCGTGTAGGCGATCCAGTGGTCGGGCGCCCGCAGCAGCAGGCCCTCGTGCCGCCGCCGGTCGTGAACCACATAACCCACGATGTCGATGGCGGCATCACCCCACCCTTCGCCGGGAAACATC
>JAGQSP010000554.1 GCA_020439485.1 Acidimicrobiales bacterium
TTGCAATCAACAGCAGACGGCCGCCACCCTCGGCGATCGTCTCGCCCGCAGCCAGGTCGAAGGTGGTCAGGCGAGCGGCCACGCCCGCCAGCGCTTCGGGCCCCAGATCGGCGAACAGCGACACCTTGGCCAGCGCGGAAACCGCGTCGAATGCCGTGGCGCGCTCGACCGGTGCACCCGTCTGCTCGGACCACAGATGGGCGTACAACCCGCCCATGGCGACCAGCTGCTCGTGGCTACCGGACTCGACGATCGACCCGTTGTCGACGACGAAGATCTTGTCGTAGCCGGTGACCGACGTGAGCCGGTGGGTGATGCTGATGACAGTGCGCTTGTGGGCGACGCGGTCGAGGGTCTGGTTGATGGCTCGCTCGGTTTGGGGGTCGAGCGCGGACGTGGCTTCGTCGAGCAACAAGATGCTGGGGTTGCGCACCAGGGCCCTGGCGATGCTGACCCGCTGACGCTGGCCGCCCGACAGGTTCGAGCCCCGCTGACCCACCAGGGTGTCGTAGCCGCGAGGCAGGTTGCCGATGAACGAATCGATCTCGGCGGCTTCGGCTGCGGCGATGATCTCGGCCTCGGTGGCGCCGGGCCGACCCATGGCGATGTTCTCGCGAACGGTGGTGTCGAACAGGAACGGGTCCTGGAACACCACCCCCATCTGGTCGCGAAGCGAGGCGAGGGTTGCGGTGCGAATGTCGGTGCCGTCGAACAAGATGGCGCCTTCTTCTGGATCCCACTGGCGCATCAGCAAACGCAGAACGGTCGACTTACCCGAACCCGAAGGCCCAACGAAGGCCACCTTGGTGCCCGCCTCGATTGTGCAATCGACCCCGTCCAGCACCCGCTTCTCGGGTCCATACGAGAACGCCACACCCGTCAGCGTGATGTCGCGTTCCAGCGGCTTCAGCTGGGTCTTGCCCGAATCGTCGGCTCCCTCGGGAGTTGCGTCGAGAACCTCGTTGATGCGCACCAGCGAACCCATCGAAGCCTGAATTCCCTGGCCGAGCGTGGTCAGCGAGGTCACGGGTGTAAGCACATCGCCCATCACCCCCAGGAACGCAACCAGGCCACCGATGGTGAATCGACCCTCGATGATCAGCCAGGCACCGATGCCCATCACGGCCAGCCGCAGCAAGGTGACGATGAGGTTCACCGACAGCCCGAAGAACCCGCCGAACAGGCTGAGGCGCCGCTCGGCACCGAACAGGCGCTCTGAGGCACGCCCGAAGCGATCGCCCTCGCGACCCGCCAGCCCGAACATGCGAACCACCTGACCAGCAGCGTTGTTCTCCGAAGCCACGCCCAGAAGGTCGCTGGAGGCTTCGCTGACCGCAACACTTCTGGCCTGGGCGCCCTTGGCCATCCGCTTGTATACGAAGGCCACGATGGGGGCGCCCAGCAACACCAGCACACCCAACCAGAAGTTGACGGTGAGCATGATGATGCCGCTGACGACGAGCTGCAGGCCCTGGAAGATGCCGGTGCCGATCGCCGTGGTCAGACCGTTCTCTACCTGACCGACGTCGTTGAACATCCGAGACAGCACGTCGCCTTGCTGATAGCGACTGTGCCAGGCCTCGGGCAGACGCTGCAGGCGATCGAACATCTGGGCCCGGATGTCGCGCACCACCGCCCCGCTGACCCAAGCGCTTTGATAGGTCTGGCGCAGACCGGCCAACAGCGAAACCACGAACGCTCCGCCCAGCAGCCCCAGCAGCGTCGCCACCTGGCCGAACTCACCGGACGGGAGCGCATCGTCGAACAGTCGTCGGCTGACGAATGGAAAGGCTGCCGTGAAGGCAAGGCTCAACAGCATGTAGACGAAGATCTCGGCCTGGCGGGCCTTGTAGGGCTTCAGATACTTCAGCGATAGGCGCAGGAACTCACCCGCCTTGACGTCGTGCTGCTCTTCGATGGCGCCGTAGTGCCACTGCATCTCGAGGGCGGTGCTGGTGGTGCCGTACAGCTCCTGGAATCTGGACTCGACCTGGCCCGCCGGCGAGGCGAGCAGTTGACGAAAGATGTCCTCGTTCTCGCGGGCCAAGAGGAACCGCACCCACGACAGAGCCATCGCTGTGCGCAGATCGCCGGACGCGTGCTCGAGCGGCGGCATCTGCAGCCCGGCGAGAGCGTCGGGCGCCTGTTCGGTGCCCGCCAGGTGCAGGCCGAACCCCTCCAGCAGCAGATCGAGGTCGGCGCCGGCGGGCAGTGCAGCCCCGAACAACAGGATCATCGGGCGGTGGGGGTCTTCGGGCGGTGCTTCGGGGCTGACCGCCATCCAGATCTCGTTGGCAGAGTCGTCGATGACCGAACCCTCGACCACGGTGTCGCCGGTGGCGGGGTCGGTGAAGGGGTCTACCAGCCACACCACCACCGTGTTGCCCCACGATTCAGACCCGATACCCGCCAGGTTGCGGCGCGCCTTGCGGCACGCCTTCAGGTACGAGCCGGCGAGCGACTCTCCGTGGCTGCCGGGCCTGTA